>NZ_JALPKP010000038.1:0-60887 GCF_051383635.1 Geodermatophilus sp. CPCC 205506
CCCCGACCAGCCCCTGTTCCCCGGCCACAGCAGCGACGACCCCGCCGGCATCGGCGCGACCGCGCACTGAGCCCTGATCTCAGGAGACACCCCCGTGCCCTACGTCATCGGCTCCGAGTGCATCGACACCACGGACATGTCCTGCGTCGAGGAGTGCCCGGTCGACTGCATCTACGAGGGCGACCGCAAGCTCTACATCAACCCCAAGGAGTGCATCGACTGCGGCGCCTGCGAGCCGGTGTGCCCGGTGGAGGCGATCGCCCAGGACCGGCGGGTGAGCGAGGACAACGAGCCGCACATCGACGACAACCGGCGCTTCTTCGTCGAGGTCCTCCCCGGCCGGGACGCCCCGCTGGGCAGCCCGGGCGGCGCCTCCAAGGTGGGCAAGATCGGCGTGGACACCGAGCTGGTCGCCGAGCACGGTTGACCGATGCGCGTCGTCCTCACGCTCAGCAGCGACCAGCCCGCCGTCGCCGCCGAGGCCCGGGCCGCCGAGGAGGCCGGCTACGACGGCGTGGCCACCGGCGAGCACCTGTTCTTCCACGGCCCCGTCGCCAACGGCTTCGTCGTCCTCGCCGCGGCCGCCGGGGCGACCACCCGCATCCGGCTGCTCAGCTCGCTGACCGTCGTGCCGCTGTACCCGGCGGCGCTGGCGGCGAAGCTGGCGACCACGCTGGACCAGGTCAGCGGCGGCCGCTTCGACATGGGCGTCGGTGTCGGCGGCGAGCACCCGCCGGAGTTCGTCGCCGCCGGCGCCGACGTCGCCGAGCGCGGCGCCCGGGCCGACGAGGCGCTGGAGCTGTTCCGCGCGCTGTGGCAGGGCGGGCCGGTCGACTTCGCCGGCCGGTTCACCCGGGTGCCGGGCCTGGCCCTGGACCCGGGGCCGGTGCAGCCGGGCGGGCCGCCGATCTGGCTCGGGGGCCGCCGGCCGGCGGCGATCCGCCGGGCCGGCCGGTTCGGCGACGTCTGGATGCCGTACATGTACACGCCCGAGCAGGTGGCCCGCAGCCTCGGGGAGGTGCGCGCGGCGGCCGAGGCCGCCGGCCGGGACCCGGCGTCGGTCCGGGGCGCGGTCTTCTGCTGGGGCGGCGTGGGGGAGGACGCCGCCCGGTCGCGCCGGCAGGTCGTCGACACGGTCAGCACCGTCTACCAGCAGGACTTCGACCCGCTGGCCGACCGCTACCTGCTGCACGGGGACCCCGACCGGGTCGCCGCCCGGGCGCGGGAGTACGCCGACGCGGGTGCGGAGACCCTGGTCTTCTCCCCCGTCGGCGAGGGCGCCGAGCGGCGGCAGATCGTCGACCTGTTCACCGCGCAGGTGCTCCGCCGCCTGCGCTGACGCCGGCCGGCGATCACCCGGCGCGCCGCCCGTCCCACTGGTACCGTGCGGTTCCGGTCGAAGCTCCGGCCGCGCGCACACCGGTGCGCACCTCTCGGCCGCCCGGAGCTCTCGCCCGGGCTCGGACACCGCGACGAGGTGCTCCGTGCTGGCTCGTTCCCCCGGGTCGTCCCCCGACCCGCTCCCCCGCCCCCTGCTCGTGTCGGTCGACCTCCGGGCCGGCCGCGTCTCCGTCACCGGCGAGCTGGACCGCGGCTCCGCCCACCACCTGCTCGACGCCCTGGCCGCGCTGTCGCTGACCGGCCTCCCGGCGTGGACGGTCGACGGCGCCGGCATCACCTTCTGCGACGCCACGGGCCTGCGGGCGCTGGCCCGGGCCCGGGTGCTGGCCGCCGGCCGCGGCCGGACGCTGGGGGTGGTCGGTCTCCGGCCGTTCCTCGCCGCACTCGTCGAGCTGGCGGGGCTCGGCTCGCTGCTGCCCGGGGAGCCCGTCCGCGGTGGGCGGACACCGTCCTGGCGCTGCGGCACGACGTCGTAGCGGGCCTCCCCCGTCGGGGTGGCGGGCGGGCGCGCGGGAGGTCCCGCCGCCGCGTCCGGCGGGGATGATGGGCTGGGCGACGGGCGCCGGGGACAGGGTGGGGGCGATGGCCGGACGCGGAACGGGACCGGACTTCGTCGAGGCGCTGGCCCGCGGCCTCGACGTCATCGCCGCCTTCGGCGCCGACCGGCCGGCCATGTCGCTCACCGAGGTGGCCACCGCCGCCGGCCTGGCCCGGCCCACCGCCCGCCGGCTGCTGCTGACGCTGGAGGAGCTGGGCTACGTCCGGACGGCCGACGGCGTCTTCCACCTCACCCCGCGGGTGCTCGAGCTCGGCACGGCCTACGTCGGCGCCCTGGGCCTGTGGGACATCGCCCGCCCGCACCTCGAGGCGCTGGTCGCGCAGACCGGCGAGTCCTCGTCCATGGCCCAGCTCGACGGCTCCGACATCGTCTACGTCGCCCGGGTCGCGGTGCCGCGGATCATCGCGCTGCGGGTGGAGATCGGCACCCGGTTCCCCGCCGTCCGGACCTCGCAGGGCAAGGTGCTGCTGGCCGCCCTCTCCCCCGCCGAACTGGAGGCGGCGCTCGCCCAGCCCAGCCGCGCCGGGCTCCCGGCGTCGCCCCCGCCGGACCCGGAGCAGCTGCGCGAGGAGCTGGTCAAGGTGCGGGCACGGGGCTGGGCGCTGGCCGACGAGGAGCTGGCCCCGGGCATCCGCTCGGTGGCGGTGCCGGTGCGCGACGGGGACGGAACCGTGCGCGCCGCCATGAACGTCACCGTGCACGCCGCCGAGACCTCGACCGAACGGCTCGTCCAGGAGCACCTGCCGCGGCTGCTGCAGACCGCCGGCAACGTCAGCGCGGAGTGGGCGCTGTGGCGGTCCCGGCCGCACGTGGAGACCCGCCAGGCGCCCGCGGCGGACACCGCCAGCGCCTGACCCCCGGCACCGCCGTCGGGCTCAGGGCAGCTCGAGCGCGGCGTGGGTGCCGAACACCCGGCCGTGGTAGGTCAGCGGCTGCCCCTCCGTGGTCTCCGCCGCGACCACCGTGCCGAGCGCGACCACGTGGTCGCCGCCGTCGACGAGGGTGGCGACCTCGCAGGCCAGCCAGCCCGGCGCACCGGGCAGCCGCGGCAGGTCGGAGTCGATCTCCCACCGGACGCCGGAGAACTTCCCGGTGCCGCCCTTGCGGGCGAAGGCCAGCGCGAGGTCCGACTGGTGCGCGCCGAGCACGTTCACCCCGAACCGCTGCGTCTCCCGGACGACGGCGAGCAGGTCCGACCCGCGGTCCAGGCTGACCAGCACCATCGGCGGGGTCATCGACAGCGAGGCGAAGGCGCTGACCGTCGTCCCGTGCGGGAGGCCCCCGGCGGTGCTGGTGACGACCGACACCGGCGTCGGCACCCCGGCCATCACCTCGCGGAAACGTGCCTGCAGCTCCGGGTCGACGGGCGCGTCCTCGTCCACCGGGACGATCGGCTGGGCGGGATGGGTCATCAGGAGGTCCTCCCGGGGTCGTCGGCGGGCGGCGTCCGTGCCGGGCCGTACTCGATGAGCTCGATCATGCCGGGCCGGCTCGGGCCGCCGTCCAGGTAGGCCACCTCGCCGCCGGTCAGGTCAGCTGCGTCGCAGGTAGCGCGAGATGGCCACCGCCGCGACCAGCGCGCCGCCGTAGAACAGCTGCTGGGCGTAGTCCTGCGCGCCGAGCAGCTGCAGGCCGGCGGTGCCCGTGGCCAGGAAGAGCACGGCCACGCCGGTGCCGAGGGCGTTGAACCGGCCCGGCTGGATGGTCGTGGCCCCGAGGAACACCGCCGCATAGGCCGGCAGCAGGAAGGTCTCCACCGAGGTCGGGCCGGCCGAGCCGGTGGTGCCGACGTACAGGATCCCGGCCAGGGAGGCGATCACGCCGGCGAGGGTGAAGGCGCCGAACCGGATGCGGTCGGCGTTGATGCCGCTGAGCACCGCCA
This sequence comes from Geodermatophilus sp. CPCC 205506, assembly GCF_051383635.1. Classification (NCBI taxonomy): domain Bacteria; kingdom Bacillati; phylum Actinomycetota; class Actinomycetes; order Geodermatophilales; family Geodermatophilaceae; genus Geodermatophilus; species Geodermatophilus sp. CPCC 205506. Next base: position 3,843 of record NZ_JALPKP010000038.1, read on the forward strand.
CCTCGCGCGACTGGCCGACGAACAGGTTCCGCACGCCCAGCGGGGTGTGGTTCATGACGTACCAGATGACGAGCATGACCAGCAGGCAGTAGTAGAACTGCACCGGCACCTGCCCGATCTGGCGCAGGTAGGTCCACATCGACAGGTCGCGGTCGACGCCGACGATCGTCGTCGAGTTGGCGATCCAGAACACCAGGCCACCGAAGAGCGTGCCGGTGCCGAGGGTCATGATGAACGGCTCGGTCTTGAACTTGACCACGAACAGCCCGTTGAACGCCCCGCACAGCGCGCCGACGGCGACCGCGATCAGGCAGGCCAGCGGGAGCGACACCCCCTGCTGGACGTTGAGCACCGCGACGAGGATCGCCGCGAGCCCGCCGATGCTGCCCAGCGACAGGTCGAGGTCACCGGACCGGGTGGGCAGCAGCGCGGCCAGCGCCAGCATGAACAGGATCGACTGCGATCCCAGGATGTTGGCGATGTTCCCCATCGAGAGGAACGTGTCGGGGGCGAGGGCGGCGAAGACGACGAACAGCACGAGCCACGCGATGGGCAGCGCGGCCTTCTCCCCCCACCGGCCGCGGACCGAGCCACTGCCCTGGGCGACGCTCGGCGGCGGCTGCTGGTCCTTGGTGTCGACGGCGTCCGTCGCGCTCATGGCCTCACCTGTTCAACGGTCGGGACGATGGTGGACTCGCTGGTGCTGGCCCCGTAGACCCCGGAGGTGATCGACTCCGGGGTGATGTCCTCGAGCGGGATCTCGGCGGCGGCCGCCCCGCCGCTGACCACGACGACGCGGTCGCAGACGGCCGCGAGCTCGTCGAAGTCGCTGGAGACCCACACCACCGCCATCCCGGTCTCGGTGGCGCGCTTGATGACGCGGTAGATCTCCGCGCGGGCGGCGATGTCGACGCCCTGCGTCGGCTCGTGCAGCAGCAGGACCGCCGGCTCGATCTCCAGCCACTTGCCGACGACGACCTTCTGGGCGTTGCCGCCGCTCAGGGTGCCGACGGGCAGGTCGGTGCGGCGCGGCCGGACGTCGAGCGCCTCGGCCCGCTGGTCGGCGGCGTTCCGCAGCCGGCGGTTGCGCAGCCGCCCGCCCGAGGCGAAGCGGCGGACCACCAGCAGCATCATGTTCTCCGCGACCGAGACGGCCGGGGCGATGGCGTCGCGGCGGCGGTCGGCGGGGATGAGCGCGAACCCCATGCCCACGGCGGTGGCCGGCTGCTGCTTGTGCGCGGGGACGGTCCGGCCGCCGAGGGTCAGCTCTCCGCCGGTGGCCTGCCGGGCGCCGAAGAGCAGGTAGGGCACCTCCTCCGCGCCGGAGCCGAGCAGCCCGGCCAGGCCGACGACCTCGCCGGGGGCGACGTGCAGGTCCAGGCCGCGCACCTGGCCGCCGCGCAGTCCGGTGACGTGCAGCCCGACGTCCGGGGACCGGTCGAAGGTGCGCGGTGGCGCGGTGGCCGCCTGGGTGGTCCCGTGCACGTGGCCGTGGCCGAAGGCGTCGAGCTTGGCGATGGCCGGGCCGACGATCATCTCGACGATCTCGGCGTCGCTGACGTCGCTCATCCGGGCGACGGCGGCCAGCTTGCCGTCGCGGAGCACGGTGACCCGGTCGGCGATCTCGCGGACGGCGGGGAGGTCGTGGGAGATGAAGACGACGCTGGCGCCCGAGGCGACGATCGTGCGGATCAGGTCGAAGAGGAACTGAACCTCCTCCTCGGGGAGGAAGACGGTCGGCTCGTCGAGCACGAGCACTGACGACGAGGCCCCGGTGCGTTCCCGGTACTGCTTGAGCTCCTCGGCCGCGCGGGCGATGGCGACCAGCGCCTGCTCGACCGGTGGCAGGTGGTTGACCACCGCCAGCGGGTCGACGTTCACGCCGTAGCTGCGCAGCATCGCCCGGGCCTTGCGCGCCTCCGTCCGCCACCGGATGCGCAGCCGGGAGCCGCTGCGCGCGGCGGCCCCGCCGAGCAGGTTCTCCAGCACGGTCAGCGGGCGCGCCAGGCCGAGGTCCTGGTGGACGAAGCTGAGCCCGAGGTCCCGCGAGGCGCCGGCCTCCAGCGGGAGCGGGACCTCCCCGCCGTCGACCAGCATCCGGGCACCCGGCTCCGGGTCGTAGACGCCGGCCATGACCTTCACCAGGGTGGACTTCCCGCAGCCGTTCTCCCCCAGCAGCGCGAGCACCTCGCCCCGCTCGACGGTCATGGAGACGTCCTGCAGCGCCCTGGTGGCGCCGAAGGTCTTGGAGACGTCGTGCAGCTCGAGGGCGGTGGTCGTCATCCGGAGGCTCCCCTGGGTCGCCGGCTCAGGCCGCGGGGGCGTCCAGCCAGAGGCCGCGGTACCCCTCGATGTAGGAGTCGCCGAAGCCGTCGTTGGGCCCCTCCACCTCGGCGGCGTTCTCCGGGGTCCAGAGCCGGTAGGGCGAGAATGCCTGGTCCGCCGGGATCGGCTCACCGCCGGCCAGGACGCGGAACAGCTGGTCGGCCCCGGTGTAGGACATCCAGTCGAAGTTCGGGCCCATGTCGGTGCCCATGGGGTTCTCCGGGTCGGTCATCAACTGGACGAAGGTGCGGTCGGCACCGAAGGCGTAGGTCTTGGCGTCCACGTTCGACGACTGGATGGCCGGCAGCACGAACGGCGTCTGCGCGTCGAAGACGGTGAACACCGCGCGGATGTCGGGGTTGGCCACCAGCGCCGAGGACACCGCGCTGGTCAGGTCGGTGGCGTAGTCGGGGATCGGGATGTTGATCGACTCGACGCCGCACTCGTCGCCGCAGAGCTCGGCGAACTGGTCCTTGACCGTCTGCTCCATGCCGACGGACGGCGGGTTCTCGTTCGAGGTGATGACCAGCGCGTCGATCGGCCGCCCCTCGGACTCGATCAGCGCCTGGGCCACGCCGAGCTCCATCGTCCGGTTGAACTGGCCGTTGGTCTGCGCGGCGATGAGGTCCGAGGGCTCCTCGGAGACGTCGGACAGGTGCATGTCGACCACCGCGATCCCGGCCGCCCGGGCGGCCTCCATCTGCGGGGCGAGGGCCGCCGGGTCGATGCCGCAGACCAGCGCGACGCCGTCGTAGCCCTGGTTGATCGCCAGGTTCATGCCCTGGACCCACGCCTGGGGGCCACCGTCGTTCTGGAAGTACGTGCTGTCGGTCATGCCGACGCTCTTGGCGATGTCGACGACGGTGCGGGCCATGCGGTCGCAGCCCTCCAGCTGGCTGCTCACCGGCATCGAGAAGATCTTCTTGCCCGCCAGGCCCGCCACCGAGAACGCCTCGCCCTGGGCCTCGAACTGCGGCTGGGCCATCGCCTCCTCGACCTCGGCGCGGAGCTCGTCGAGGGTCTCCTCCGGGACGACGGCCTCGGCACCGCTGTCGGTGGCGCCCTCGTCGGTGTTCGTGGGCGCGCAGGCCACCGTCGCCAGGGCCAGGACCGCCGCTGCGGCCGGCAGGGCCAGCCGTCGGGAGCGCGTCGAACGGAACACGCGATGAGCCATGGGGTCGTCCTCTTCGTCGGGGTCGCACAGCTGCGGGGATCGCCGCGCACGGGCCGCCGGACGGGCTCGGGCACCGTGGCGGTGGCGGTGGCGGTGGTGGTGGCGGAACAGTGACAGCGGCCACACCCCTTGTCAACCGTCTAGCGGTCAGCTGTCCGTTTCTATCGCGAGGGCAGGTTCTCGCGGCATCGCGCCCGCGCGCGGACGAACCGGAGCACCGCCTGGCGGAGGCAGCGTTGACACCGCGACGTGTCATGCGTCACGGTGCAGCCCGAAGCGGACGACTGTCCGTTCCCGATTGCCGAGGCAGGAGATGCCGTGACCGTTCCCGCTGCTGGACCGACGCCGACGAGGGTGCCGATGGGCTCCGGCGAGATCAGCCTGTTCCGCCAGGGCTCGGGCCGGCCCGTCCTGGTCCTGCACGCGGCCGGCGGGGCGGGGGCCTGGAACCCCTACCTCGAGCAGCTGTCGGAGCACGTCGACGTCATCGCACCCGACCACCCCGGCTTCGGGCTGAGCGACGACCTGCCCGAGGTGGCCACGATGGCCGACCTCGTGCAGCACTACGTCCGGCTGCTCGACGTCCTCGGGCTCGACCGGGTCGACGTCGTCGCCGCCTCCTTCGGCGGGTGGATCGCCGCGGAGCTGGCCAGCACGGTCCCCGACCGCGTCGACCACCTCGTCCTCATGGCCCCCGCCGGGCTGCACATCCCCGACGCCCCGCCGGCCGACCTCTGGCAGATGACGCCGGAGGAGACCGTGCGCGCGCTGTTCTACGACCCCGCCCTCGTCGAGGCCGTGCTGTCGGTGCCACCGACCCCGGAGGCGGCGGCGCAGACGGGTCGGGACATGGAGTCCTTCAGCCGGTTCGCCCGCGAGCCGTTCCTGCACAACCCCGAGCTCCCTGCCCGGCTGTCGAAGATCACCGCCCGCACGCTGGTCATCGCCGCGGAGGTGGACACGATCATCCCGCGCGCGCACAGCGAGGCCTACGCCGCGGCGATCCCCGGCGCGACGCTCCGCACCGCGGAGAAGTGCGCGCACGGGCTGTACCACGAGCGCCCCGACCACCTCGCCGAGCTGGTCGTCGAGTTCCTGACCGGCGCTCCGCAGCCCGCCGACCGCTGAGGCGCCCGCCCCGCCTCGGATCGAACGAGAGGGCCGGACCGGGAACCCCCGGTCCGGCCCTCTCGCCGTTCCTCCCCCGTGCGGGGGCTCAGCCCTTCGGCACCAGGTTCATGTAGGCCCAGGTGTGGTCCGCGGCCAGGCCGGCGAGGTACCGGCCGCAGCCCTCGACCACGTGCGGGGCCGACGTGACGTGCTGGGTGCCGGCGTGCATGTCGCGGAAGTACTGCTGGATCGCGCCGGTGCGCAGCGCGGCGGTGCCCGCGGCCTTGTACACCTCGACGCTGATGGCCTCGGCGGTCCAGGTGGCGTTGTACAGCGCCAGCCGCAGCCGGGTGCGCTGGTCGACGTCGAGCTCGCCGCCGTTCTCCAGCGTCTCGGTGGCCTCGCGCCACACGTCGTACACGAAGGCCCGGGCGGCGTGGTACTTCGCCTCGAGCTCGCCATAGGTGGCGTGGAACCGGTTGCTCTCGGCCATCGAGCCGGCCCGGCCGGCCTTGGCCCGCACCTGCTCGGCCAGGTCGTCGAGCATCCGGCGGGCGACGCCCAGCGCCCAGCCCGAGTGGCCGATCAGCGCGAAGTGCATGATGCCGAGCCTGAAGATCCAGCCCCCGCGGCGCCCCTCCTCGACCGGGCCGAGGTGGGTGAACGTCTCGGGCACGAACACGTCGCGGATCTTGTAGTCGATGCTGCCGGTCGCCTTGAGGCCCATGACGTCCCAGGTCTCGAGGAGCTCGGCCTTGCCGACGGGCAGCACGAAGATCCGCGGCTCACCGGTCTCCTCGATGATGCCGAGGGTGTGGATCCACTGGGCGTGCTTGATGCCGGAGGCGAAGCTCCAGTCGCCGCTCAGCTTGTAGCCGTCGCCGTCGGTCACCGCGGTGCCGGGGCGGGTGCCCTGGCCGGCCACCACGGGCAGCCGCTCGCCGGAGAACATCTCCTTGACGGCCTCGTCCTGCAGGTAGGCGCCGCCGGTGCCGATGGCCAGCGAGGCGGCCATGTGCACCCACGCGGTCGACGGGTCGGCCGCGGCGAGGGCCTGCACGATCTCCAGCGAGGAGATCGGGTCGCACTCGGCACCGCCGAGCTCGCGGGGTGTCCACATCCCGTAGAGGCGGGCCTCGTGCAGGGCGTCGTCGACGGCGTCGACCAGCCGACCGGCCTCCTCGTTGGCGGCCGCGTTCTCCCGGACCAGCGGCTGGAGCGCGCGGGCGGCAGCGACCAGGTCGGCCGGCTGGACGCCGGCGGATCCGAGGGCCGCGTCGGGGGCGGTCGTCGTCATGGGGGCTCCTGTTCTGCTGAGCGAGGCTCGTGCGGGTGGGGATCGAGGCATGCAGTGTCCGTATACCGGACAACCATCCGCAGCCAGTCTCGGCGGCCGCCGCTGGGTGTGTCAAGAGACACATGTCCCGTGCGGAACCGCGGGCCGCGGCCGCGCCCTCCGGAACTTGACAGCAACCGGAGCGGGACCCACCGTACGACCGATCGACAGGCGGACACGCGCGCGGGAAGAGGACGACGATGACGGTCGGATCGGCGGCTCCGGTCGTGTCCCTCGCGTACGGCAGGGGGGCGGTCGAGGTCCCCCTGCACGAGGGCGCGCTGGTCGTCACCCCGCACGACGACCCGGCCCTGCCCGACCCCGCGGCCGCCCTGCGCCGGGCCCTGCGCAGCCCGCTCGGTGCTCCGCCGCTGGCCGCCCTGGTGCGCGACGGCATGACGATCGCCGTCTCGGTCTGCGACGGCACCCGCGCCCAGCCGCGCGAGCCGATGCTGCGGGCGCTGCTCGAGGAGATCGACGGTGCCGCGCGCGGCTGCGAGGTGGTCGTGCTGGTGGCCACCGGCACCCACCGCGGCAACACCCCCGACGAGCTGCGGGCGATGCTCGGCGAGGAGGTCGTGAGCCGGTGCGAGGTGGTCAACCACGACGCCCGCGACCGCTCCACGCTGACCTCGCTGGGCACGGTCGGCGACGGGGTCCCGCTGGAGCTCGACTCCCGGTGGCTGGCCGCCGACCTGCGGATCACCACCGGCTTCGTCGAGCCGCACTTCTTCGCCGGGTTCAGCGGCGGGCCCAAGATGGTGGCCCCGGGGCTGGCCGGCCTGGACACCGTGATGGTGCTGCACGACGCCGCCCGCATCGGCAGCCCGAGGGCCACCTGGGGCGTCGTGGAGGACAACCCGGTGCACCGGGACATCCGGGCCTGCGCGGCGGCCGCTCCGCCCGATCTCGCCCTGGACGTGCTGCTGGACCGGGGCAAGCGGATCACCCACGTGGTCTGCGGCGAGCTGTTCGCCATGCACGCGCGCGCCTGCGAGCTGGCCCGCGCCGCCGCGATGCGCGCCGTCCCCCACCCGATGGACGTCGTCGTCACCACCAACTCCGGCTTCCCCCTGGACCAGAACCTCTACCAGGCGGTGAAGGGCATGGCCGCGGCCGAGCGGGTGGTGCGGCCGGGCGGGACGGTGGTCGTCGCCGCCGAGTGCGCCGACGGGCTGCCCGCGCACGGCTCGTTCGCCGAGGTGCTCGGGGCGGCGCCGGACCCGGCCGGGCTGCTGGAGCTGATCGGCAGCCCCGGGTTCAGCGTCCCCGACCAGTGGCAGGTGCAGGTGCTGGCGCGGGTCCTCGCCACGGCCGAGGTGCAGCTGTACTGCACCGGCCTGCCGCCGGAGGAGGTGCGGGCGGCGCACCTGGTCCCGGTGGACGACCTGGCCGGGGCGATCGACGACGCCGTCCGCCGGCACGGCCCGGACGCCCGGGTCTGCTACCTGCCCGAGGGGCCGCAGACCATCCCCTACCTCGCCGGCTGACCGGCCCCTGACCCGAGGAGGCCCGGACATGGCCGGCCCGCGGATCGTGCTCGCCCCCGACAAGTTCAAGGGCTCGCTGAGCGCCCCCGAGGTGGCCGCGGCGCTGGCCCGCGGGCTGCGGCGGAGCCTGCCCGCCGCCGAGCTGGTCGAGACCCCGATCGCCGACGGCGGCGAGGGCACCGTGGACCTGGTCCTGGCACACGGGTTCACGCCGCGGACCCAGGAGGTGCCCGGCCCGCTCGGCGCCCCCGTGCGGGCCCGCTACGCCGTGCGGGGCGACACCGCGGTGCTCGAGATGTCGGCCGCCGCCGGCCTGGCGCTGCTGCCGGCGCCCGGGCCGACCGAGGAGACCGCGCTGCGCGCCTCGACGCTCGGCGCCGGCCGCCTGGTCGCCGACGCGCTGGACGCCGGCGCCCGGCGGATCGTGCTCGGCGTCGGGGGCAGCGCCACGACCGACGGCGGCGCCGGAGCCCTGGTCGGCCTGGGCGCCCGGGTGCTGACCGGGGACGGCGACGACGTGCCGCCCGGCGGCGCCGCGCTGGCCGCGGCGGCCCGGCTGGACCTCACCGGCCTGGATCCGCGGCTGGCCGGGGCCGAGCTGGTCATCGCCTGCGACGTCGACAACCCGCTGACCGGTCCCGACGGCGCCGCGGCGGTCTACGGCCCGCAGAAGGGCGCCACCCCGGTCGCCGTCGCCCGGCTGGACGCCGCCCTCGCCCGCTGGGCCGACGTGGTCGCCGCGGCGACCGGCGTCGACCGGCGGGACGAGCCGGGCGCCGGAGCCGCGGGCGGCATCGCCTTCGGGCTGTCCAGCGTGCTCGGCGCGCGGCTCACCCCCGGCGTGCGGCTGCTGCTGGACCTCACCGGCTTCGCGGACACGGTCCGCGGCGCCGCCCTGGTGGTCGTGGGCGAGGGGTCGCTGGACGGCCAGAGCCTGCGCGGCAAGGGCCCGGTCGGGCTGGCCGCGCTGGCCGGCGAGGCAGGGACGCCGGTGGTCGCCGTCGCCGGGCGCAGCCTGATCAGCCCGGCGCAGGCGCGCGCGGCCGGCCTGTCCGCGGTCCACACGCTCACCGAGCTCGAACCCGACGAGGCCCGGTGCATGACCGAGGCCGCCGCCCTGCTCGAGACCGTCGGACGGCGGATCGGCGAGGAGCTCGCCCTCAGCCCCCCGCGGCGACCCGGTCGACGGTGACGTCGACCCGCCCGAACGCGCGGATCAGGTTGTTCAGCGCGCGCTCGGAGTCCTGCAGGTGGAAGCGGGCCACCCGCGGCGCCAGGGCCTGCAGCAGGGACTCCGACTCCATGCGCGCCAGGCCGGCGCCGGCGCAGCCGTGCTCGCCCATGCCGAAGCCGAGCTGGTGGACGGCGTTGCTGCGGGTGACGTCGAACTCGTCGGGCCGCTCGAACCGGCGCTCGTCGCGGTTGGCCGCGGCGTAGACGACCAGCACGCGGGAGCCCTCGGGGACGTCCACGTCGCCGATGCGGGTGTCCGTGCTGGTGATCCGGCCGAAGGCGCGGATCGGCGACTCGAGGCGGACGACCTCGTTGACCGCGTTCGGGATGAGCTTCGGGTCGTCGCGGACCAGGTCCCACTGGTCGGGGTGCTGCGCGAACAGCCAGATGGCGCTGCCGACGGCGCTGATCGTGGTGTCCAGCGACGGCGCCAGGTAGTCGAGCATGAGCATCATCGCCTGCTCGGTGGAGATGTCGCCCTCGTCCACCGACTCGAGGACGCCGGCGCCCAGGCTGCCCGGCGAGACGTTGCGGGTGCGGACGATCTCGGCGCCGAAGGCGGCCATCTCGCCGCACTGCGGGAGCGCCCGCTGGGCCCGCTCGTTGAGCGGCCCGAACGAGTCGAAGTTGGCACCGGCCCACCGGAGCAGGTGCTCGCGGCCCTCCTGCGGCCACCCGATGAAGTCGGGCACGACCGACAGTGGGAGGGCGCGGGCCAGGTCGGCGACCGCGTCGAACGAGCCCTTCTCGACCAGGCCCGCGACGAGCTGCTCGGCCTTCTCGGTGACGACGTCCTTCATCGGGCGCAGCGCGCGCGGGGTGAGCCGGTTGGCCACCACCTGCCGCAGGTGGGCGTGCAGCTCGCCGTCGCTGGCCAGGGTGCAGCCGAGGATCGCCTGGTTGGCCGGCTCGTTGAGCGCGATGCCGTTGGCCGAGCGGAAGGTGTCGGCGTCCATGAGCACCGCCTTCGCCTCGTCGTACCGGGCGACGGCGTACGCGCCGTGCTGGGACAGCCAGACCGCCGGGCCCAGCTCGCGCAGCGCGCGGTAGTCCTCGTACGGCTCGAGCAGCGCCTCGTCCGCGTAGATGTCCCCGTCGTAGGTGGGGGCGGACGTCGGGGCGGTCGTCGTCATGTCCGAGAAGGTCCTTCCAGCGCGCGGCGCCGCACGGCGGCGTTCGTGGACAGTTGTCCGCGTCGCGGACACCGGGGACGATGCACGAGCGCCGCGCGGTGTGTCAAGGCACACACCCGCCCCGCGGAGCACCCGCCGGAGGGCGTCGCCCGCCGTCAGTCCACCGGCGCTCCGGGGACGAGGACGACGCGTCGTCCGGCGCCCTCGGCGGTGAGCGTCCAGCCGCGGGTCACCTCGGCCAGCGGCAGCACGAGGTGGTCGAGGCCGACCTCGCCGCGCTCGGCGTGCCCGAGGACGGCGGTCAGCGCCTGCGCCCGCTGCTCGGGGGTGAGCGCGTTGTTCGTGTACCCGAGCACCTCGGCGCTGCGGCCGCGCAGCACCGAGGACGAGAACCGCGCCTCGTCACCGGAGGCCCCGCCGAGGTTGACCAGCCGGCCGAACGGGGCCAGCACCCGCGAGGCCGCCGTCGCCGCGGTTCCGAAGACGGGGTCCACGACCACGTCGACGGCACCGCCGGCGGCCGCACCCAGCCGGGAGGTGAGGTCGTCGACGTCGCCGGACAGCGGCACCACCTCGTCCGCGCCGGCCCGCCGGGCCCGGTCCTCCGACGCGCCCGGACGGCAGACGGCGACCACCCGGCCGGCGCCGAGCAGCTTCGCCGCCCCGACGGCGACCTGGCCGACCGCACCCCCGGCGCCGAGCACGAGCACCCGCTCCCCCGCCTGCAGCCGACCGCGCCAGGTCAGCGCCATCCACGCCGCGACGGCGGACAGCCCGAGGGCGGCCGCGAGCTCGTCGGGCACCTCGGCGGCGATCGGCACGACGTCGCGGTCCGGCACGGCGCACCGCTCGCCCAGGCTGCCGTCGCCGGGCGCCATCCCGGCCTGCGTGGCGAACCAGACCCGGCTGCCGGGCGGGTGCACCCCGGAGTGCTCGACCACCCCCACGCCCTGCACCCCCGGCACGTACGGCGTCGCGGGGCGGCCGAAGTAGGAGGTGCCCGAGGCGCAGAGCAGGTCGAGCGGCACCACCGGTGCCGCGGTGACCCGCACGAGGGTCTGGCCCTCGGCGGGCTCCGGGGCCGGGTGCGTGCCGAACTCCGGCGGCGCCCCCGGAGAGGTCAGGACGGCGGCCCGCACAGCACTGCTCCCTCTGTCAGGTGGCGATGTCGGGGTAGGGCATCGAGATGTGCTCCATCGCCCTGCCGTAGGCCTTCTGGTACTCCAGCGGGCCGTGGTCGCGCTCGAACATCGCGATGAACAGCGTCAGGCTCAGGAACGGGTGGGCACCCATCTGGAAGAGCGTGACGTGGTCGTGCTCGCGCAGCGCCGTCCGCTCCTCCTCGCTGAACGCCAGCCAGGTGGACTTCTCCGCGTCGATGCAGTTGAGGATCGTGTTGGCCATCTCGGCCTCCCACCACTCCACCGTGCCGGCCGGGTCCTCCCGGTAGCGCTCGACCAGCTCCGGGTCGCGGTCGACGGTGTAGAGGAACTTGTCGAGCAGGTACTTGCTCATGCCGGGACTCCGTTCGGGTACCAGGTGAAGTAGGCCTCCATCGTGTGGAAGAGGTCGAGAGTGTCGACGTGGTCGGCCTTCGCGCCCTCGCCGGCCACGCCCATCATCAGCATGAAGTCCATGAACCCGTGGGTGGCGTTGCCCGGGTGGTGCAGGGACTCCAGCGACACCTCGGCCAGGCAGCCCTCGATGTCGCCGGAGGCGATCCACTCGACGGCCTTGCGATCGAACTCGGGGTCGGGGCCGTGCTCGCCGAACTGGCGCGGGCCGCCGAGCTCCAGCGACAGGTGGCCGGTGCCGATGATCGCGACCCGCTTGTCGCTCTCCCAGGACTCGACCATCTCCCGGATCGCGCGGCCCAGCTGCACGAACCGCTTCGGTTGCGGCAGCGGCGGGGCGAAGATGTTGGTGTAGACCGGCACGATCGGCAGGTCCGCCTGCGGGCGCAGCGTGATGATCGGGCAGGTGATGCTGTGGTCGATCCGCAGCTCATTGCTGAACGCCAGGTCGAAGTCGCGGTCCAGCCCGTCGCGCAGGAGGTGCGCGGCCAGCTCCTCCTCGCCCTTCAGCGTCATCCGCGGCAGGCCGAACTCGCGCTCCTCGTTGTAGAAGTTGGCGTCGAAGAACGGCGCCTTGCCCACCAGGAACTGCGGCATGTTGTCCAGCCACAGCTGGTGGAAGTGGTCGCTGCCGACCATCACCAGCACGTCCGGCTCGGCCTTGGTGAGCGTCTCCCGGAACTTCTCGATCTTGGCCACCCACTCGTCGGCGAACGGCGGCCGGTCGGCACCGGTCGACGTGCTGGCCCGGTAGTAGAACGGGTGGTGCGTGGACGCGATGACCGCGGCGACTTCAGCCATGCCGACCTCCGTTGGCGTCGATGTCAGGGGTGTACGGGTCGGGCGCGACGGACCGGTTGTTGAGGTCCACCGACAGGAAGATCTCGTTTCCGACCGGGTTGCGCAGCTCCTCGGCGAGCTGGCCGATCAGGCCGGCGGTGCGGGCCAGCAGCGCGAACCCGCGCAGCAGCTCCAGCGGCAGGCCGAGGTCGGCCAGCGCGGCCCCGCACACCCCGGCCCCGTTGAGCGGCAGCGTCCTGCCCAGCACCTGCGGGTGCACCCGGCCGATCGCGGCGAACAGCGACAGGTGCGGACCGACGAGGCCTTCCTCCGCCGCGATCGCGAACAGCCGCGGCGTGCGCGGGTCGCCCTGCTTGTGCACGTGGTGTCCCAGGCCCGGGACGAACCGCTTCGCCGCCCGCTGCGCGGTCACCGTCTCCAGCGCCAGGGCGTCCCAGCCGGCGTCGTCGGTGGGCAGGTCGCCGTCCACGCCGGTGAGGACGTCGTGCAGGAACCGGCCGCAGTCCTCGGTGACCCCCAGGAACCGCGAGCCCCCGCCGAGCAGCCCGGCGGCCAGCGCGCCCTGCACCGAGTCCGGCGCGGACAGGTAGGTCAGCCGGGTGACGATCGCGGTCGGCGTGAACCCGTGGTCGGCCAGCGCGGCCAGCACCGCCTCGAACACCCGGGTCTCACCCGGCGAGGGCCGGCGCTGCGTCGCCAGCCAGAACGCCAGCTCACCGAAGCCGACCTGCCCCATCACGTCCCGGGCGAGGTCGGTGCCCAGCAGGGTGATGCACTCCAGGCTGGAGGCGCCGAGCGCGGTGGGGTAGACCGGGCCGTCAGGAGCGGTCACGCGGTGCCCTCCGTCCCGTCGGCGGCCCGGCCGGCCGGCGCCGACAGCCAGGCGCGGATCTCGGCGCCGTGCTCGTCGAGCCCCGGCGGGGGCAGGCGGTAGTCCGCGGGGTTGGCGGAGAAGGTGATCGGGTTGCGCACCGACGGGACGGCGGCCGCACCCTCCCCCACCGTCACGACCGGGTCCAGGCCGACCTCCTCGGCGAAGGCCACCCCCTGGTCGACGGTGTTGATCGGCCCGCACGGGACGCCCGCGGCGATGATGTCGCGGAACCACTCCTGCTTGGTCCGGGTCCGCAGCCGCTCGACCAGCAGGGGACGCAGCTCGTCCCGGTTGGCCGTGCGGTCCTCGTTGCGCACGAAGCGGGGGTCGTCGGCGAGCTCGGGGACGCCGAGCACCTCGACCAGCTTCCGGAACTGCCCACTGTTGCCCGCGGTGATGATCAGGTCGCCGTCGGCACAGGGCAGCGGCTCGTAGGGGAACAGGCTCGGGTGGCTGTTGCCCATCCGGAACGGGACCACCCCGCCGGCCACGTAGGCGCTGGAGTGGTTGACCAGACCGGAGAGCGCGGAGGCCAGCAGGTTGACCTCGACGTGCTGGCCGGTGCCGGTCTCGTGCCGCAGGTTGAGCGCGCTGAGGACGCCGATCATCGCGTGCAACCCGGCCATCACGTCGAAGACCGAGATCCCGGCGCGGTACGGCTCGCCCTCGGGGTCGCCGGTGAGGCTCATCAGCCCGGAGATGGCCTGGACGATCAGGTCGTAGCCCGGCAGCGCGGCACCTTTCGGGCCGCTGCCGAAGCCGCTGATGGAGGCGTAGACGACGCCCGGGTTGACCTCGGCGACCGACTCGTAGTCCAGTCCGAACCGGGCCAGCCCGCCGGGCTTGAAGTTCTCGACCACGACGTCGGCACGGCGGGCCAGCTCGCGGGCGGCCGCGGCGTCCTCGGGGTCCTTGAGGTCCAGCGCGATCGACCGCTTGTTGCGGTTGATCCCCAGGTAGTAGGTGGAGACGCCGTCGCGGACCGGCGGGGTCCAGCTCCGGGTGTCGTCGCCCGCGGGGCTCTCCACCTTCACCACCTCGGCGCCGAGGTCGGCGAGGAGCATGGTGGCGTAGGGGCCGGCGAGCACCCGCGAGAAGTCAGCGACCAGCAGGCCCGCGAGGGGCCCCCGACCGGGCGTCGCGCCCGGGGGGAGCTGGTGTGCGGTCATCGGTCAAGCCCCTCTCGTAGCTGGCGACCGGCATGCGGACGAGAGTCCGCATACCGCGGCCCCTGAGTCTTGGTGTCCTCCGCCACACTGTCAAGAACACCCCTTTGGCCTGGTCAGCCCGCGCCGCGGTGAACGGGCGTCTTGACAGCGTCGCAGCGACGGCGCGAGGGTGGCTCGTCCGACGTCCTGACCGGTATACGGACGCAGGTCCGCGCACGGTCGCCTGTCTCGAGGAGGAGACGATGACCAGTTCCGACGGCCCCGTTCCGCAGGCCGGGCGCCCCCTGGTGTTCCGCGGCGGCACCGTGCTCACCATGGACGACTCCTGCACGGTCCTGACCGGCGCCGACGTCCTGATCGTCGACGACCGGATCGCCGAGATCGGCAGTGGCCTGGAGGTGCCCGAGGGCACGCAGGAGATCGACGCCTCCGGCGGCATCGTGATGCCGGGGATGATCGACACGCACCGGCACATGTGGCAGACGGCGATGCGCGGCTACGGCGCCGACTGGACGCTCACCCAGTACTTCGTCTGGTACTACCTCGAGCACGGCAAGAAGTTCCGCCCCGAGGACATCGCCGCCGGCAACCGGCTGGCCGCCATCGAGTCCCTCGACGCCGGCGTCACCACGACCGTCGACTGGTCGCACAACCTGCACACGATCGACCACGGCGAGGCCGCGCTCGACGCGCTCCGCTCGGTCCCCGGCCGGTTCGTCCTCGCCTACGGCAACATCCAGCAGGGCCCGTGGGAGTGGACCGCCGACCCCGCCGTCCGCGCCCTGCTCGAGCGGCTCCGCGACGCCGGCGACGACCGGATGGGCGTGCAGATCGCCTTCGACGTCACCGGCGACCCGGCCTTCCCGGAGAAGGCGGCGTTCGAGGTCGCGCGTGACCTCGGCATCCCCGTGACCACGCACGCCGGCGTGTGGGGCGCCACCAACGACGACGGCATCCGGCTGATGCACGAGCACGGGTTCATGACGCCGGAGACCGTCTACGTGCACGCCTCGACGCTCACCCGGGACAGCTACCAGCGGATCGCCGCCACCGGAGGGTCGATCTCCGTGGCGACGGAGTCCGAGTGCAGCGCCGGTCAGGGGCACGCCCCCACCGAGCAGGTCCTGCAGTACGGCATCCCGGTGTCGCTGTCGGTGGACACCAGCGTGTGGTGGAGCGGTGACATGTTCTCCGCCATGCGCTCGACGCTGAACGCCGACCGCATGTCGGAGCACCTCACCGCCCACCTGAAGGGCGACACGATCACGCAGCTCCGACTGCGCGCCCAGCACGTGGTCGAGTGGGCGACGAAGGGTGGGGCGCACGCCATCGGCCGCGACGACCTCGGCAGCCTCGAGCCGGGCAAGAAGGCCGACGTCGTGCTGATCAAGAACGACGACTCCCCGGTGTCGTTCCCCCTGCTCAACCCGCTCGGGCACGTCGCGTTCCAGGCGCAGCGCGGCGATGTGCACACGGTGCTCGTCGGCGGCCGGGTCGTGAAGCACGCCCACCGGCTGGTCGGCATCGACCTGGCGCCGGTGCGGCGGGAGATCGAGTCGACCGTCGAGTACCTGCGCTCGGAGCTGGGCGAGGAGACCTGGCAGCAGGGCATGTTCCCGGAGATGCCGGACGCCGAGGCCGAGATCCTGGCGAACCCGTACCAGTACACCGACTACGAGGACGAGTCCAAGCGCGCCGGCGGCGAGGAGCGCGTCCTCGGCCGTTGAGCTCCACCGCGGGGAGGGCCGGCACCCGGCCCTCCCCGCGGCGCACCGTCGTCCGGTCGCGCAGGCCGGCACCGCAGGTGAGGGGGACGTCATGGCAGGGCGAGGCACGGGACCGGACTTCGTCGAGGCGCTGGCACGCGGGCTGGACGTGCTGGCCTGCTTCGACGCCGACCACCGGAACATGACGCTGTCGGAGGTGGCCGCGGCCGCGGGGCTGGCCCGCCCGACCGCCCGCCGGCTGCTGCTCACGCTGGAGGAGCTCGGCTTCGTGCGCTCGGCCGGCAACGCCTTCCAGCTGACGCCGCGGGTGCTCACGCTCGGCATGGCCTACGTCGGCGCGCTCGGGCTGTGGGACATCGCCCGGCCGCACATGGAGGCGCTGGTGGCCAGCACCGGCGAGTCGTCGTCCATGACCCAGCTGGACGGGTCCGACGTCGTGTACGTCGCCCGGGTGTCGGTGCCCAAGCTGATCGCGCTCCGCGTGGAGATCGGCACCCGGTTCCCCGCGGTGCAGACGTCGCAGGGCAAGGTCCTGCTGGCCGCCCTGTCGCCCGCCGAGCTCGAGGCGACGCTGGCCCAGCCCAGCCGCGCCGGGCTGCCCGCCTACATCGGCCGCACGTCCGAGCAGCTGCACGAGGAGCTCGTCGGGGTGCGCGCCCGCGGCTGGGCGCTGGCCGACGAGGAGCTCGCGCCGGGGGTCCGCTCGGTCGCCGTCCCGGTGCGCGACGCGTCCGGCTCGGTGCGCGCCGCCATGAACGTCACCGTCCACGCGGCGGAGACCTCGACCGAGCACCTGCTCGGCGAGCACCTGCCCAGACTGCTGCGCACCGCCGGTGACGTCAGCGCCGAGTGGGCGATCTGGCAGTCGCGCCCGCACCGCGACGTCGCGCGTCCGGCCGAGGACGGCACCGCCTCGGCCTGACCCCTACGGTCGCAGGGAGAGCACCCGCCCGACCGTCAGGAGCCCGCCGTGACCGACCACGACCTGTCCGCACCCTCGGCCCACGCCCGCGACCTCCACGACCGCATGGTCGCCTTCATGCGCGAGGAGGTGCTGCCGGCCGAGGCCGACTACCTGGCGCACCGCCGGGCGACCGGGCCCGACGGCCACGAGGTCCCGCCGGTGGTCGAGGAGCTCAAGCGCCGGGCGCGGGAGCGCGGGCTGTGGAACCTGTTCCTCCCGGCGGAGTCGGGGCTGACCCAGCTGGAGTACGCGCCGATCGCCGAGCTGTCCGGGTGGAGCCTGGACCTCGCCCCCGAGGCGATCAACTGTGCCGCCCCGGACACCGGCAACATGGAGCTGCTGCACCTGCTCGGCACCGAGGAGCAGAAGAAGCAGTGGCTGGAACCGCTGCTGGCCGGGGAGATCCGGTCGGCGTTCGCCATGACCGAGCCCGACGTCGCCAGCAGCGACGCGACCAACATCGGCACCCGCGTGGAGCGGGACGGCGACGAGTACGTGATCACCGGGCGCAAGTGGTGGACCAGCGGCGCCATGGACCCCCGCTGCGCGCTGTTCATCCTCATGGGCAAGACCGACCCCTCCGCCCCGGCGCACCGGCAGCAGACGATGGTGATCGTCCCGCGGGACACCCCGGGGGTGACGGTGGTCCGCGACTACCCGGTGCTCGGCCACCACGACCAGCACGGGCACGCGCAGGTGCGGTTCGAGGGTGCGCGGGTGCCGGTCGCGAACGTCGTCGGCGAGGAGGGCGGGGGGTTCGCCGCCGCCCAGGCCCGGCTGGGCCCCGGCCGCATCCACCACTGCATGCGCGCGCTGGGCGCCGCCGAGCGCGCCCTGGCGCTGCTGGTCCGGCGGGCGCAGCAGCGCGAGGCCTTCGGCGGGCCGCTGGCCGACCAGGGCGTCGTGCAGCAGCAGATCGCCGAGTCCCGGCTGGAGATCGAGCAGGCCCGGCTGCTGTGCCACCGCGCCTGCCAGGTCATCGACACCCAGGGCAACAAGGCCGCGAAGGACCTCGTCGCGATGGCGAAGGTCGCCGTTCCGCGGGCGGCCACCCGGGTCATCGACCGGGCCATCCAGGTGCACGGCGGGGCCGGCATGACCGACGTGACGCCGCTGGCGGCCATGTACGCCTGGCACCGGGCGATGCGGCTGTTCGACGGGCCGGACGAGGTGCACCTCCGCTCCGTGGCCCGCACGGAGCTCAGGCGCGAGCCGGTGCTGCCGCCCGGCGACGTGGTCGTGGACTGAGGCCAGCGGGCCGCGCTCTACGATCCCGCTCGTGGACCAGCAGGCGGTGGCCGGGATCGTCCGGCGGTACTGGGACGGGTTGTGGAACCGGCGTGACCTCGGCGTCATCGACGAGCTGATCGGCGAGCCCTACGTCCGGCACTCGTCGGCCGGCACCCGGTCGCTGACCCGCGCGGAGTTCCGGCGCGAGGTCAGCAACTCCTGGCAGCTGCTGCACGACCCGGCCACGACCGTCGACGACCAGGTCACCGCCCAGGACCGGGTCTGGACGCGGGCGACCACCACCGGGGTGAACCTCGACACCGGGGAGACCTCGGTGGTGACCTGGCTGGTCGTGCACCGGGTGGCCGGCGACCGGATCGTGGAGTCCTGGAGCGCGACCCTGCCCGGGGTCGACTGGCGCTGAGCGGGCGGTTCAGCCGAGGTCGCGCAGCCGCTGCGCGGTCCCGACCCCGCGCCGGCTCACCAGCACGTACATCAGCACGAACAGCAGGACGCCGACGCCCATCCCGGTGAGCGTCCAGCGCAGGCCGATGACGTCGGCGAGCAGGCCCAGCGGCAGCGCGGCGATGCCGAACGCCCCGAAGCTGAGCATGATCAGCGACTGCACCCGGCCGTGGTACTCCATGTCCGACAGCGCGATCAGCTGCGACTGGTTGGTCGTCTGGAAGGCCAGCATCGCGCCGCCCAGCACCAGCAGGACGCCGACCGCGACGGCGGCGTTCGGCGTGACCGCCAGCGCGCAGATCGCCAGGCCGAACAGCGCGCCGGAGACCACGAACACCCGTCCCTCCCGGACCCGCGACGACCGCCGTCCGAGCAGCAGGCCGGTGACGACCCCGCCCACGGCCGACATCGCCGAGAGCACCCCGTAGCCGAGCGAGCCCAGGCCGAACAGGTCGGTGGCGATGGTGGGCATGAAGGCCAGGTAGGGCATCCCGCACATGGTCACGCCGATGCCGCACCAGGTCAGCGCGCTCAGCGAGCGGTGCCGGCGGACGTAGCGGACGCCGTCGGCCAGCTCACCGACCGGGGACCGGTCCGAGGGAGCGCCGCGCCGGTGCCCGGGCGGCAGGGCCCCGGTGAGCAGCACGCCGACGGTGGCCAGTCCCGCGCTCATCAGGAAGATCGCCTCGGTGCCCCAGGCGACCGCGCCGATGACGACGCCGGCCAGCGCGGGGCCGATCACCCGGTTCACCTCGGCGTTGACCAGGAGCAGGGACACCGCCTGCGGCACCGACCCGCGCGGCACGAGCTCGGAGAGGAACGCCATGCGGGCCGGGTTGAACAGCGCGAAGCCGATCGCCTGCAGAACGCCGGCGCCGAGCAGCATCCAGTACTGGATGACGTCGAAGACGACGGCCAGGCCGATCCACGCGCTGGAGGCGGCCAGCACGAGCACCGAGACCTGGAGGACCAGCCGCTTGGGCAGCCGGTCGGCGGCCACCCCGCCCCACGGGGTCGCGATGATCAGCGCGATGCCGAAGGAGAGCAGCACCCCGCCCAGGGCCGCGTTGGAGCCGGTGAGCTCGAAGGCCAGCCAGCTGCGGGCGATCGCCTGCGCCATGACGCCGAGGAAGACCGCGGCGGCGTTGAGGTAGAGCACCAGGAAGCCGCCGATGCGCAGGATGGCCAGCGCGCCGAGCGGCTGCGGGGCGGCGGGGGGCCCGGCGCTGGTCCCGGCGTCCGGCGTCGTGTCCGCGCTCATGGCCCCCCTCGGTACCGCAGCGCCGGACCGGCGGCTGCACCCTGCCGGTCTACCACCGCGGGCCCGCCGGCTCCGAGCCGCCTCCCGGCCCGGGGAAGACGGCGGCCCTCCTCAGCGGCCGCGCCAGACCGGCGCGCGCTTCTCGGCGAAGGCGGTCGCCCCCTCCCGCGCGTCCTCGCTCGCGAACACCGGGCCGATGATCTCGGCCTGCCGCGCCCAGCCCTCCTCGAAGGTCCAGTCGGCGCCGCCGCGGGCGACGGCCTTGGTCGCCGCGAGCGCCAGCGGGCCGTTCGCCGCGATCGTGGCGGCCAGCTCCAGGGCGCCGTCGAGCGCGCCGCCGGCCGGGGTCAGCCGGTTCACCAGGCCCACCTCGGCCGCGCGCGGGGCGCCGAGCGGTTCGCCGGTCAGCAGCATCTCCATCGCCAGGTTGACCGGCACCCGCCGGGACAGCAGGAGCGCGCCGCCGCCGGCGGCGACCAGCGAGCGCTTGACCTCGGGCACGCCGAAGCGGGCGTCCTCGGCGGCCACCACGAGGTCGCAGGCGAGCAGGAGCTCGAAGCCGCCGGCCAGCGCCCAGCCCTCGACCGCCCCGATCAGCGGCTTGCGCGGTGGGGTCTGGGTGATGCCGCACAGTCCCCGGCCCTCGATCGCGGGGGTCTCCCCGCGCAGGAAGGCCTTGAGGTCCATCCCGGCGGAGAAGGTGCCGCCGGCGCCGGTGAGCACGCCGACCCGCAGCTCGTCGGAGGCGTCCAACTCGTCGACGGCCGCCGCCACCGCCTCGGCGACCGCGCGGGTCAGCGCGTTCCGCGCCTGCGGGCGGTTGATCGTGACGACCTGGACGCCGTCGCGCCGCTCGACCAGTACCTCGTCCGTCACGGGACCTCCTCGCGTGGTGGGTGCGCCGGTCAGCCGGCCTGGACGACCGCGCCGGAGTCGAGCAGCCCGGTCACCTCGTCGGCGGACAGGCCCCAGGCCTCGAGCGCCGTCCGGGTGTCCTGGCCGGGTGTGCGCGGGGCGCTGCGCACCGCCGCGGGGGTGCGGGAGAACCGCGGGGCCGGGCCCGGCTGCGGCCCGCCCCCGACGTCGGCGAAGGTCCCGCGGGCGGCCAGGTGGGGGTGGGCCGGCGCCTCGGTCAAGCCGAGCACGGGGGTGACGCAGGCGTCGGTGCCGGCGAAGACCTCGGCCCACTGGTCCCGGGTCCGGGTGGCGAAGACCTCGGTGAGCAGCGCCTTCTGCTCGGGCCACCGGGCCACGTCGAGCTGCCCGCCGGGATACCGGTCGGTCAGCCCCAGCCCGGCCAGCAGCTGGGCGTGGAACTGCGGCTCGATCGCGCCGACGGCCACGTGCCCGCCGTCCGAGCACGCGTAGGTGTCGTAGAAGGGCGCGCCGCCGTCCAGCAGGTTCGCCGCCCGCCGGTCCTGCCAGAGGCCGGCCCCGAGCATCCCGTAGACCATCGTGACCAGCGAGCTCGCGCCGTCGACCATGGCCGCGTCGACCACCTGCCCCCGCCCGCTGCTCCCCCGCTCGAGCAGCGCGGCGAGGACGCCGACGACGAGGAACAGCGCCCCGCCGCCGAAGTCGGCGCCGATGTTGAGCGGGACGACCGGCTTGTCCGCCGTCCCGATGGCGTGCAGCGCGCCGGTGAGCCCGAGGTAGTTGATGTCGTGGCCGGCGCGGGCGGCCAGCGGGCCGTCCTGCCCCCAGCCGGTCATCCGGGCGTAGACCAGCCGCGGATTGCGGGCCCAGCAGTCCTCCGGGCCGACGCCCAGCCGCTCGGTGACCCCCGGCCGCAGCCCCTCGACCAGGACGTCGGCCGCGTCGACCAGCCGCAGGACGACGTCGCGCCCCACCGGGGTCTTGAGGTCGACGGCGACGGACGGGCGGCTGCGGTGCAGCGCCTCCTTGGCCGGGTGCACCAGCGCGGTGCCGCCGCCGGGGCGGTCCACGCGGACGACGTCGGCACCGAGCTCGGCCAGCAGCATGCACGCGTACGGGGCGGGTCCGAGCCCGGCGAGCTCGACGACGCGGATCCCGGCGAGCGGACCGGTGGGGGGCTGCACGCGGGCCACGCTAGCAACGGGCCGGGTCGCGCACCGGGTGCCGTCGTCCTACGTTCGGGCCGGTGAGCGACGAGCGCTGGTTCGAGGACTACGTCGTGGACACGACCGCCGAGTTCGGCCCGCTGCGGGTCGAGGAGGACGACGTCGTCGACTTCGGCCGGCGCTTCGACCCCCAGCCCTTCCACGTCGATGCACGGGCCGCGGCGGCCGGGCCGTTCGGCGGCCTGATCGCCAGCGGCTGGCACACCTGCGCCCTGATGATGCGGCTGTTCGCCGACGAGTACCTCTCCCCCGTCTCCAGCCTCGGCTCCCCCGGCGTCGACGAGCTGCGCTGGACCGCCCCGGTGCGCCCCGGCGACGAGCTCACCCTGCGGACCACCGTCGAGGAGGCCCGGCTGTCCCGGTCCAAGCCCGACCGCGGCCTGCTGCGCACCCGCATCGAGCTGCTCAACCAGGACGGCGTCGTCGCCCTGAGCATGGTGGCGATGAACCTGGTCCGCACCCGTCCCGCCTAGGAGGAGCTGTGCCCTGGCCCGGCGCCACCGCGCGCACCGACCCCGACAAGCCGGCCCTGGTGATGGCCGGCTCCGGAGCCACCCTGACCTACGCCGAGCTGGAGGAGCGCTCCACCCGGCTGGCGTCGTGGCTGCGCTCCGAGGGCCTGCGGCGGGGGGACGTCGTGGCGCTGCTGAGCGACAACCGGCCGGAGGTCTCGGAGGTCTACTGGGCCTGCCAGCGCGCCGGGCTGTACGTCACGGCGGTCAACTGGCACCTCGCCCCGGCCGAGGCGGCCTACGTCGTGGCCGACAGCGGCGCCCGGGTGCTCGTCGCCGCGGCGACGCTCGCCCCCCTGGCGCGGGAGGTGCGGGCCGCCGTCCCGGCGGTCACGTCCGCGCTGGCCGTCGGCGGGCCGATCGAGGGCTTCGCGGACCACCGGTCCGCGGTGGCCGCCGGCGACCCCGTCCCGCCGGCCGACCAGCCGCGCGGCGCGGACCTGCTCTACAGCTCGGGCACCACCGGCCGGCCCAAGGGGATCCGCCCGCCGCTGCCCGACCGGCAGGTGACCGAGCCCGGCGACAGCCTCGTGGCGGTGTTCGGCACCCGCTACGGGTTCGGGCCGGACACCGTCTACCTCTCGCCCGCGCCGGTCTACCACGCGGCGCCGCTGCGGTTCGTCGCCACCGTCCAGGCCACCGGCGGGACGGTCGTGATGATGGA
Organism: Geodermatophilus sp. CPCC 205506; assembly: GCF_051383635.1. Lineage (NCBI taxonomy): Bacteria > Bacillati > Actinomycetota > Actinomycetes > Geodermatophilales > Geodermatophilaceae > Geodermatophilus > Geodermatophilus sp. CPCC 205506. The sequence goes on from NZ_JALPKP010000038.1 coordinate 26,987, forward strand.
GTCCTTCGACCCCGAGGCGGCGCTGGCCGCGATCGAGCGGTACCGCGTCACGCACAGCCAGTGGGTGCCGACGATGTTCGTGCGGATGCTCAAGCTGCCGGCGGAGGTTCGGGCCCGCTACGACGTGTCCAGCCTGCGGGTCGCCGTCCACGCCGCGGCGCCGTGCCCGCCGGAGGTCAAGCGCGCGATGATCGACTGGTGGGGCCCGGTGCTCGAGGAGTACTACGCCTCGACCGAGAGCGCCGGCATCACGATGGTGAGCAGCGAGGAGTGGCTCGCCCGGCCGGGCACCGTCGGCCGCGACGGCTTCCTCGGCACCGTGCACGTCGTGGGCGACGACGGCCGGGACCTCCCCCCGGGCGAGGTGGGCGTCGTCTACTTCGAGCGCGACACCATGCCGTTCGCCTACCTCAACGACCCGGCGCGGACGGCGGAGGCCCAGCACCCCGACCACCCGACCTGGTCGACCGTCGGCGACATGGGGTACCTCGACGAGGACCGCTACCTGTACCTCACCGACCGCCAGGCCAACATGATCATCTCCGGCGGGGTGAACATCTACCCCCGCGAGGCCGAGGACGTCCTGGCCCTGCACCCGGCGGTGCTCGACGTCGCGGTGATCGGCGTCCCCGACGAGGAGATGGGCGAGTCGGTGCTGGCGCTGGTCCAGCCCGCGCCGGGTGCGGCGACCGCCGCCCTGCCGGAGGAGCTGGTGGCCTACACCCGCGAGCGGCTCAGCCACTACAAGTGCCCGGCCCGCGTGGAGCTGGTCGACGAGCTGCCGCGCACGCCGACCGGGAAGCTGCAGAAGCACCTGCTCCGGCGCCGCTACACCCGGTCCTGAAAGGCCCTCCTCAGCGCGCGGAGCGCCCGGGCCGCCGTCGCCGCCACCGTTGCCGGTGCCGCCAGGCGGGCCTCCAGCTCGGTCACCCGGTCCTCCACCGCCGCCAGCCGGGGCTCCTCCCCCGCGGGCGGGTGCACGGCCACCTCGGCCAGCCCGTCGGTCAGCGCGGCCACCAGGCTCGCCACCTCGTCCGGCCGCAGCTTGACCGTGCCCACGCAGGTCTCGTCCCGCCAGACGCTCAGGTTGAGCAGCCCGACCTCGGGATGGGCGGAGACCCGGACCGCCCGCGTCCGGTCCCGGGCGTCCCACACCCAGCGGCCACGGCTCGGGAGGGACAGCACCGTCATCGGCACAGGCTCGGGCCCGACGGGAGCGGCGTCAACCCGGTCCCCCGATCGCGGCCAGCAGGCGGGCGCGGGCGGGGGCCAGCGACGGCCCGTACCAGGTGAGGTCGCGGCCGGAGACCAGCGCCGTCCGCACGCCGGGGAACGCCTCCGGCCCGTCGTCCGCGGTGAAGACGTACGGCTCGTCCGGGAGGACGACGACGTCCGGCGCGGCACCGCGGATCTCCTCCACCGCCACCTTCGGGTAGCGGTCGGCCGCGTCGGCGAAGACGTTGACCAGCCCGAGCCGGGCCAGCACGTCGCCGGTGAAGGTGCGCGCGCCGACGACCATCCACGGATCCCGCCACACCGGGACGGCGACCCGGAGCCCGGTTCCCGGAGCCGGGTCCGCCCAGGCGGCCGCGGCGGCGGTCAGCCAGGCGGGCTCCCCGACGTCGAGCACCTCGCCGAACAGCCGGCGCATCGAGGCCAGCGCCTCGTCGACCGACTCGATGACCGTCACCCACACCGGCACGCCGGCCGCGCGCAGCCGGTCGACGTCCAGCCGCCGGTTCTCCTCCTGGTTCGCGACCACCAGGTCGGGCGCGAGGGCCTCGATCGCCGCGCGGTCGGGGTTCTTGGTGCCGCGCACCCGGGCCACGTCGAGGTCCGCCGGGTGGGTGCACCAGTCGGTGGCGCCGGCCAGCCGGTCGGGCACGGTGGCCGCCAGCGCCTCGGTGAGCGAGGGCACCAGCGAGACCACCCGCCGCGGCGGCCGGGGCAGCTCGACCGCCGTCCCCAGGTCGTCCCGGAGGGCAGAAATGGCCATTTCTGCCCCTAGACGTTGCGCCGGTACTGGCCGCCGACCTCGAAGAACGCCTCGGAGATCTGGCCGAGCGAGCACACCCGGACGGCGTCCATCAGCTCGGCGAACACGTTGCCGCCCTCCATCGCCACCTGCTGCAGCCGGGCCAGCGCGGCCGGCGCCGCGTCGGCGTGCCGGGCGGAGAAGTCCGCCAGCCGCTGCAGCTGCGACTGCTTCTCCGCCTCGGTGGCGCGGGCCAGCTCCAGCGGCTTCGGCGGGGTCTCGTCGCGGTGCGGGTCGAGGAAGGTGTTGACGCCGACGATCGGGAGACTGCCGTCGTGCTTGCGGTGCTCGTAGAGCATCGACTCGTCCTGGATCCGGCCGCGCTGGTAGCCGGTCTCCATGGCGCCGAGGACGCCGCCGCGCTCGGCGATCCGGTCGAACTCGGTCAGCACCGCCTCCTCGACCAGGTCGGTGAGCTCCTCGATGACGAACGAGCCCTGCAGCGGGTTCTCGTTGCCGGCCAGCCCCCACTCCTTGTCGATGATCATCTGGATGGCCAGCGCCCGGCGGACCGAGTGCGGGCTGGGGGTGGTGACGGCCTCGTCGTAGGCGTTGGTGTGCAGGCTGTTGGCGTTGTCGTAGATGGCGCAGAGGGCCTGCAGCGTCGTCCGGATGTCGTTGAAGTCCATCTCCTGCGCGTGCAGGGACCGGCCCGAGGTCTGCACGTGGTACTTCAGCTGCTGCGACCGCGGGTTCGCGCCGTAGCGCTCCCGCATCGCCACCGCCCAGATCCGGCGGGCGACCCGGCCGATCACCGAGTACTCGGCGTCCATGCCGTTGGAGAAGAAGAAGCTCAGGTTGGGCGCGAAGTCGTCGATCGCCATGCCCCGCGCCAGATAGGACTCCACGTAGGTGAAGCCGTTGGCGAGGGTGAACGCCAGCTGGCTGATCGGGTTCGCCCCGGCCTCGGCGATGTGGTAGCCGGAGATCGAGACCGAGTAGAAGTTGCGCACCCGGTGGTCGATGAACCACTCCTGGATGTCGGCCATGCAGCGCAGCGCGAACTCGGTCGAGAAGATGCAGGTGTTCTGGCCCTGGTCCTCCTTGAGGATGTCGGCCTGCACCGTGCCCCGGACGTTGGCGAGCACCCAGGCGCGGATCTCCTCGGCCTCGCCGGCGTCGGGCTCGCGGCCCTCGTCGGCGCGGAACGCCTCCAGCCGCTGGTCGATCGCGGTGTTGAGGAACATCGCGAGGATCGTCGGCGCGGGGCCGTTGATCGTCATCGACACCGACGTCGTCGGCGAGCACAGGTCGAAGCCGGAGTACAGGACCTCCATGTCGTCCAACGTGGCGATGGAGACCCCGGAGGTGCCGACCTTGCCGTAGACGTCCGGCCGCGGGTCGGGGTCGCGGCCGTAGAGGGTGACCGAGTCGAAGGCCGTCGACAGCCGGGTCGCCTCGTTGCCGGCGCTCAGCAGCTGGAACCGGCGGTTGGTGCGGAAGGCGTCGCCCTCGCCGGCGAACATCCGCGCGGGGGCCTCGCCGGCCCGCTTGAACGGGAACACCCCGGCGGTGAACGGGAAGAACCCGGGCAGGTTCTCCCGGCGCAGGAACCCCAGCAGCTCGGCGTCGTCCCGGGTGCGCGGCAGGGAGACCCGCCGCACCTCCGTCCCGGACAGGGTCCGCCGGGTCAGCGGCGTGTGGATCTCCTTCCCGCGCACCGTGTAGACCAGCTCGTCGCCGGAGTAGTCCTCGACGCGCGCCGGCCACTCCTCCAGCAGCGACCGCACCTCGGGCAGCAACTCGGCGTCGGCCGCCGCCATCGCCGTCCGGGCGGCCTCGGCGGCGTCCCCGTCCAGCACGTCGGCGGCGGTGCGCAGGTGCTGCCGCCGCCGCGCGATCTCCGCCTGCGCCTCGGTCGCCGCGTGGTAGCCGCGCACCGCCTCGGCGATCTCGGCCAGGTACCGCGACCGGGACGACGGCACCACCGACGACAGCCCGGTGGAGGTGCGGACGTCGACCCGCGGCAGCACCCCGGACCCGACCGGCAGCCCCTTGTCCGCCAGCAGGCCGAGCAGGTGCTGATAGAGCGCGGTGACGCCGTCGTCGTTGAACCGGGCGGCGCTGGTGCCGAAGACCGGCATCTCCTCCCACGGCTGCCCGAACGCCTCGCGGTTGCGCACCAGCTGGCGGGCGACGTCGCGGCGGGCGTCCTCGGCCCCGCGCCGCTCGTACTTGTTGATCGCGACGGCGTCGGCGAAGTCGAGCATGTCGATCTTCTCCAGCTGCGACGCGGCGCCGAACTCCGGCGTCATCACGTACAGCGCCACGTCGGAGAACGGCACGATGCCGGCGTCGCCCTGGCCGATGCCAGGCGTCTCCACGACGACCAGGTCGAACCCGGCGGCCTCGACCGCGCACAGCACGTCGTCCAGGTGCTGCGGGGTCTCCGCGCCGGCGGACCGGGTGGCCAGCGAGCGGAAGAAGGTGTGCGACCCGTCGCCGGTCTCCAGTGCGTTCATCCGGATCCGGTCGCCGAGCAGGGCACCGCCGCCGCGGCGCCGGGTCGGGTCGATCGCCAGGACGGCGACCCGCAGCTTGTCCTCCTGGTCCAGCCGCAGCCGGCGCAGCAGCTCGTCGGTGAGCGAGGACTTCCCCGAGCCGCCGGTGCCGGTGATGCCCAGGACCGGCACCGTCCGCCCGGCCGCCGCCTCCCGCACCCGCGCGGCCAGCTCCGGGTCGCGGCCGGCCTCCAGCACCGTGATCGCCCGGGCGAGGGCCGCCGGGTCGCCGGTGCGCAGCGCGTCGACGTCCGGGCCCGACGCGGTCAGGTCGACGTCGCAGGCGCGGATCAGCTCGTTGACCATCCCCGGCAGGCCGAGCCGCTGGCCGTCCTCCGGCGAGAAGATCGTGACGCCGCGCTCCCGCAGCAGCGCGATCTCCTCGGGCACGATCACGCCCCCGCCGCCGCCGAACACCTGCACGTGACCGGCGCCGGACCGCGCCAGCCGCTCGACCAGGTAGCTGAAGTACTCGACGTGCCCGCCCTGGTAGGAGGAGATCGCGACCCCCTGCACGTCCTCCTCCAGCGCCGCGCGCACCACGGCGTCCACGCTGCGGTCGTGCCCGAGGTGCACGACCTCCGCGCCCTGGCTCTGCAGCAGCCGGCGCATCACGTTGATCGCCGCGTCGTGCCCGTCGAACAGGCTCGCCGCGGTGACGAACCGGACCGGGTGGACGGGGACGTGCAGGTCGGTCGGCATGACACTCCCGAACTAGTAGGACGTCCAAGTAACTCTACGCGGCCCCCGGCCCTGATCACCACGTCCGGGAGCCACCGCTCCCGCCGGCGCGGGCATGATGAGCCGTCCCCGCCCGGACCCGAGCCCGGAGGCCAGCCCGTCATGGACGCGACGTTCCTGCCCGACACCGCCGCCACCGTCGCCCGCGCCCGCCAGCACGCCGTCGGCGATCTCCTCCACCGCACCGCCGCCCGGTACCCGGACAAGCTCGCGGTGGTGGCCGGCGACCTGCGCGTCACCTACGCGGAGTTCGACGTCGCGGTGAACCGCACGGCGCACGCCCTGGCCGAGCGGGGCCTGGCCAAGGGCGACCGGCTGGCGCTGCTGAGCCACAACTGCTGGCAGTTCGCGGTCCTCGCGTTCGCCACCGCCAAGCTGGGCGTGGTGCTCGTGCCGGTCAACTTCATGCTCGGCGCGGAGGAGATCGCCTACATCCTCGGCCACTCCGGTGCGCGCGGGATCGTCGCGGAGGACGCCCTGGCCGGGACGGCGGACCAGGCGATGGCCGCCGCGGGCGTCGACGGCGGGCTGCGCGGCTGGATCCCGCTGGCCGGCGCCGCGCCGGCCCCCGGCTGGGAGGACGTCGACGGGTGGTGGCGCGACGGGACCGCCACGGCCCCCGACGTCGCGGTCGCCGACGACGACCCGCTGCGGCTGATGTACACCTCGGGCACCGAGTCGCGGCCCAAGGGCGTCCTGCTCTCGTCCCGCTCGCTGATCACCCAGTACGTGTCCTGCGCGATCGACGGCGGCATGAGCGCCGACGACGTCGAGCTGCACTCGCTGCCGATGTACCACTGCGCGCAGCTGGACTGCTTCTTCTCCGTCGACGTCTACCTCGGCGCGACCAGCATCATCCTGCCGGGGCCGGACGCCGGCACGATCCTCGCCACGATCGCCCGGGAGCGGGTGACCAAGCTGTTCTGCCCGCCGACGGTGTGGATCTCGCTGCTGCGGCACCCCGACTTCGACACCACCGACCTGTCCAGCCTCCGCAAGGGCTACTACGGCGCCTCGCCGATGCCGGTGGAGGTGCTGCGCGAGCTGCAGCGCCGGCTGCCGGACGTGCAGCTGTGGAACTTCTACGGCCAGACCGAGATGGCCCCGCTGGCCACGATCCTGCGGCCGCACGAGCAGCTGGAGCGGGCCGGCTCGGCCGGGCGGGCCACGCTGAACGTCGAGACCCGGCTGGTCGACGACGACGGCCACCCGGTGCCGCCCGGCCAGGTCGGCGAGATCGTGCACCGCAGCCCCCAGGCCACGCTCGGGTACTACGCGGACGAGGAGAAGACCGCCGAGGCCTTCCGCGGCGGGTGGTTCCACTCCGGCGACCTCGGCGTCATGACCGAGGACGGCTACCTGTCGGTGGTCGACCGCAAGAAGGACATGATCAAGACCGGCGGGGAGAACGTGGCCAGCCGGGAGATCGAGGAGGCCATCTACGAGCTCGACGGCGTCGCCGAGGTCGCGGTCTTCGGCATCAGCCACCCGTACTGGGTCGAGGCGGTGACCGCCGTCGTCGTCCCGAAGCCCGGGGCGACGCTGACCACCGAGGACGTGCAGGCGCACACCCGCGACCGGCTGGCCGGCTACAAGCGGCCGAAGTACGTCGTCCTCTCCGAGGCGCTGCCCAAGAACCCCAGCGGCAAGATCCTCAAGCGGGAGCTGCGCCAGCAGCACGCCGATCTGGCCCGGGACTGACACCTGCCCCGCTGCTACCTTCCGGCCGGTGGGCGCCGACGCGGGTGGGTTCGCCGGGCTCCTGCGCCGGTTCCGCGGGCGCGCGGCGCTGAGCCAGGAGGAGCTCGCGGCGCGGTCCGGCCTCACCGCCAAGGCCGTGAGCGCGCTGGAACGCGGCGAGCGGCGGCGGCCCTACCCGCACACCGTCCGGGCCCTCGCCGACGCGCTGGACCTCGACCCCGCGGAGCGGGACGCGCTGGCTGCGGCCGCCCGCCCGGAACAGCCCGGCCCCGGGGCCCCGGCGGCTCCGCCCGAACCCGCCCCGCTGCCCCACCCGCCGGCGCCGCTGATCGGCCGGTCGGCCGAGCGGGACGAGGTGGTCGCGCTGCTGCGGTCGGGCGCCACCCGGCTGCTCACCCTCACCGGGCCGGGCGGCGTCGGGAAGACCAGCCTCGCCCTCGACGTCGCGCGGGCCCTGGCCGGCGACTTCCCCGGCGGCGGCACCGTCGTCGAGCTCGCCCCGCTGCGCGACGCGCGGCTGGTGCTGGCGACGGTCGCCCGGGCGCTCGGCGTCCGGGCGGGCGGTGCCCCGCTGCTCGACACGATGGCCGCCCAGCTCGGCGGGCGCCGGCAGCTCGTGGTGCTCGACAACCTCGAGCACCTGCTCCCGGCCGCCGGCGACGTGGCCGCGCTGGTCGCCCGCTGCCCCGGGCTGGTGGTGCTGGCCACCAGCCGGGCCGCGCTCCGGGTGCGGGCCGAGCTCGAGGTCCCGCTCGAGCCGCTCGCCGTGCCCGCGCGGTCCGACGTCGAGGCCGTCTCCGCCTCACCGGCGGCCCGGGTGTTCCTCGACCGTGCCCGGGCGGCCGGCCGGGCCGTCGCGCTCACCGAGGCCACGGCGCCCGACGTCGCGGCGATCTGCCGCCGGCTGGACGGCCTCCCGCTCGCCCTGGAGCTGGCCGCCGCGCACGCCCGCTTCCTCTCCCCCGCCGCGCTGCTGGCCCGGCTCGACCAGGCGGTCGCCTCCCCGCGCAGCCGCGACCTGCCGGAGCGGCAGCGGACGATCGGGGCGACCCTCGACTGGAGCCACGAGCTGCTGACCGCCGAGGAGCAGGTGCTGCTGCGCCGGCTCTCGGTGTTCGCGGGGGGCTTCGCGCTGGAGGCGGTCCAGGAGGTGGCGGGCGCGGACGTCGACGTGCTGCCCGCCCTGGCCGGCCTGGTCGAGCAGTCGCTGGTGGTCGCCTCGGACGAGCCGGCCGGCCGCTACCGCCTGCTGGAGCCGGTCCGCCAGTACGCCGCCGTCCGCCTGGGCGACGCCGGGGAGGCCGACGCGGTCGCCGACCGGGCCGCCGACCTCGTCCGCGCGCTCGCCTCCGGTGCCCGCCGGGGACTGCGCGGCCGGGAGCAGCCGGAGTGGCTGGACCGGCTGCAGCTCGAGCACGGCAACCTCGGCGCGGCGCTGGCCCGGCTGGTCGCGGCCGGCCGGCACGGCGCGGCGGCCGGGCTCGCGGCGGACACCTGGCTCTACTGGGCGCTGCGCGGCACCACCGCCGAGGGGCTGGCGTGGGCGCAGCGCGTCGAGGAGGACACCCTCTCGCCCGGCGAGCGGGCCGCCCTGCACGTGGCGATCGCCGGGCTGAGCCTCGCGTCGGGGGACGTCGGCGCCACGGCGTCGGCAGCCGTCCGGGCGGCCGCCGCGGCGGAGCAGGCCGGGGACGACGCGGTGCGGGCCGAGGCGCTGGTGCTGGCGGGGTCGGCCGCGGTCTTCCTCGGGTCCTTCGAGGAGGCGGCGCCGCTGCTGGCCGCCGCCCGGCGCCTGGGCGAGGCGACGGAGCACGCGTGGGCGCTGGCGCACGCGGCCACGGCGCAGGCGCAGCTGCTGTTCCGCGCCGGCGACCTCCCCGGTGCGGCGACGGGGCTGGCCGAGGCGGAGCGGATCGCGCGCGCGGCCAGCGGGCCGTTCACGCTGGCGACGGTGCTCAACGTGCGGGCGAGCCTCGCCCTGGCCCGCGGCGACGACGGTGCCGCGCTGCGCGAGTGGACCGAGGCCGCGGAGCTGGCCGCGGCGGTCGGCACGACCTGGACGATGGCCTACACGGTGCCGGGGCTGGCGGTGCTCGCCGCGCGGCGGGGGCGGCCGGAGCTGGCGGCGGAGCTGTTCGCGGCCGGGTCGGCGACGGCGGAGGCGGCCTCGGTGGCCGTGTCCTTCCCCCCGGACCTGGAGAGCCTGGCCCGGCACCTGCCCGAGGTGCGGACGGCGCTGGGCGAGGAGGCGTTCCGGCGGGCCTGGGAACGCGGGCGCGGCCTGCGGCCGGCCGACGTCCCCGGGCTCGCCGCGCAGCTCACCGCCCGTTCCGCACCCGGCTGACGTAGCGCCGGTACCGGCGCGCGAACACCGTCCGCAGCAGGAACCGGACCGGCGCCGGGAGGACGGCGAGGATCGCCCGCCGCTCCTCGGGCGTGGCCTCCTCGACCACCGCGCCGAACATGATCGGCAGGTCCCTCGGCCGCATGTCCGCGACACCGTGCTCGCCGAGCTGCGACCACTCGGCCTGGGTGACGTGGCGCGCGGCGAGGGGCAGGATCTCGCGCTCCTCCTCGTCGAGGTGCTCGATGAGCGCCGCGCGGAGGGTGTCGAAGCCGGCGGCGACCTCCTCGGTGACGGCCGGCCGGGCCTCGGCCTCCCAGCGGTCCAGCGCGGGGCCGAGCCGCTCGATGGCCTGCTCGACCCGGGAGTGCTGGTCCTCCATGCGGTGCACCAGCGCGGCGTCGGGGGCGGCGCGCTCGAGCAGCTTGGGCCAGAGCAGCTCGTCCTCGCTGGTGTGGTGCAGGTGCAGCCCGGTGAGGACCATGCGGGCGTGCCCGGCGAGGACGCGGGCGCGGGCGGTGTCGCCCGGGGCCACGGCGCGGGCCAGCTCGGGGATCAGCCGGAACTCGCGGCGGAAGACGCGGTGCACGACCACCATGTCGGAGACGTCGGTGAGGGGGCAGGAGGAGGTCTCGGTCATGGCGACGAGCCTGTCGCCGCGCGCCGGCGTCCGGCACCCACACGACCGCCACGCTGCCCCCACACTCCGCGCCGGCGGCGGAGCGGAGGCCCCTTGACGGGGCTCCGCGGCGGCGCGACCGTCGGCCGGAGGCAGCGCGCGAGGAGACGCCATGGCCACCACCCGATTCACCGAGCTCACCGGCTGCTCCGTCCCGGTGCAGCAGGCCCCCATGGGAGCGGTGTCCCCGCCGGCCCTCGCCGCGGCGGTCGCCGAGGCCGGCGGGGTGGGCACGCTCTCGTCCCTGCGGATGACGGCGGACCAGGTGGTCCGGGGCATCGACGAGGCGCGCCGGGCCACCGCCGGGGTGCTCGCGGTCAACGTGCTGACCGCGGACGTCGACGAGGACGTGGTCGCGGCCGCCGCCGAGCGGGTCCGGCTGGTCGACTTCTTCTGGCTGGACCCGCGGCCGGACCTGGTCGAGCTGGCGCACCGGGGCGGTGCCCTCGTCGGCTGGCAGGTCGGCTCGGTCGAGGAAGCCCGCGCCGCCACGGACGCCGGCAGCGACGTGGTGACCGTGCAGGGGACCGAGGCGGGCGGGCACGTGCGCGGGTCGCGCCCGCTGCGGCCGTTGCTGGCCGAGGTGCTCGCGGCGGTCGACGTGCCCGTGCTGGCCGCCGGCGGCATCGCCTCGGGGCCGGCGCTGGCAGCGGTGCTGGCCGACGGGGCGGACGGCGCGCGGATCGGCACCCTCTTCGTCGCGACCGAGGAGTCCGCGGCCCACCCGGACTACAAACGGGCGGTGGTGGACGCCTCCTCCGGCTCGGCCGTGGTCACCGGGGCGTTCGCCACGGAGTGCCCGCTGTGCGCCACCAGCCGCGTGCCCGGGTGCTGCGCGCCGCCGTGGACCGGGTGGCCTCCTTCGACGGGGACGTCGTCGGCACGCTGACGATCGCCGGCGGGGAGCTGCCGCTCCCCCGGGGCGCGGGCATGCCCCAGGTCGCCGCGGTGTCCGGCTCGGTCGACGCGATGGCCCTCTCCGCCGGCGAGGGCGTGGGCTCGGTGACGGGCGTCCGGCCGGCCCGCGAGGTCGTCGCCGACCTGGCCGCCGCCCTCCCGCGGTGATCGGTCAGCGCAGGGGCGCCGGCGGGCCGTCGTCGTCGGGGTCGCCGAGCGGCCGCTGGCTCCAGGCGACGTCGTGCCACCGGCCGTGCTTCCAGCCCGCCCGGCGGTAGGTCCCCACCGGCTCGAAGCCCACCGCCCGGTGCAGCCGCTCGCTGGCCGGGTTGGGGAGGACGACGCCGGCGAAGGCCATCCGGTAGCCGCGCGCGGCCAGCCGGTCGAACAGCGCGGTGTAGAGGGCCCGGCCGGCGCCGGGGCGGCGGGTGCCGGCCTCGGTGTAGACGCTCACCGACGTCGACCACCGGTAGGCCGCCCTCGTCATGAACGGCGCGCCGTAGGCGTAGCCGGCCACCCGACCGGCGTCCTCGAGCACCACCCAGGCGTGCGTGCCGAGGGCAGCCTCGATCCGCCCGGCCATCGCTGCCGGCGTCGGGGGCTCGGTCTCGAACGAGATCGTGGTGCCGGTGACGTAGGGGGCGTAGACCTCCGCGCAGCGCGCCCCGTCCTCCGGGGTCGCGTCCCTGACCAGCCATCTCGTGCTCACCCCGCCATCCAAGCGGGTTCCGCCGCGGCGGCTCGACCGTAGGCTCGGCGGGTGGACTTCGCGTTCACCGAGCGGCGCCCCGGGGGCCGGCTCGGCCGGTACGTCGAGTCGCTGTGGCACGCCCGGGGGCAGATCCCGTACCGCCGGGAGCGGATCGCGCCCACCGGGTCGACGGTCGCCGGCATCGTGCTCGGCCCGCCGATCCGGCAGACCCCCGACGGCGGGCCCGAGTTCCTCGCGGTCACCGGCTTCCTCATCGGGCCGCACGACCGGCCGGTCCTCAACGAGCCCACCGCGGGCACCCACTGCGTGGGTATCGTCACGACGCCGATCGGCTGCCGGGCGGTCCTCGGGCTGGACCCCGCCCCGCTCCGCGGCCGGGTGGCCGACCTGCCGGCACTGTGGCCGGCCGGCCGTGCGCTGCGCGCCGACCTGCTGGCGGCCGGAGCCGAGGGCGGCGAGGCGCTGGACCGGACCGAGGCCGTGCTGGCGGCCGGGCTGGACGAGTCCGACCGCGGGCTGGACCGGGTCGCCGCCGCCGTCGCGGCCTTGGAGGCCGACCCGGCGCGTCCGGTCGGCGACCTCGCCGCGGACCTGGGCATCTCGCACGGCCCCCTGGACCGGGAGTTCACCCGCGTGGTCGGACTGAGCCCCCGCACCCTGGCCCGGGTGCTGCGGGTCCGCCGGCTGCTCGAGCGGGTCGACGTCCGGGACCGCGTGGCCTGGACCCGGATGGCCGCCGAGCTCGGCTGGTACGACCAGGCGCACCTGATCCGCGACGTCGTCCGCCACACCGGCGTCCCGCCGTCGGCCTACGTGGCCGCCCAGCGGCGGTTCCTCGAGCCCGGCGAGGAGGCCCCCGGCTTCGTCCCCGAGGCCGGGTGAGCCGCCGCAGCGTGTGCAATCCGTCCAAGACCGCGCCGGCCGGGCGGGGAAGGGTGGGCGCTCCGCGAACCAGGAGGCCCGGCATGACCCGCGCGTTCACCGCGACCCACGCCATCGACCGACCCGCCGAGGAGGTCTGGCGGCTGCTCACCGACTGGGACCGCGCCGCCGGCTGGCTCGGCGTCGACCGGGTCACCGCCGAGGGCCCGACGGCGGCCGGCACCCGGCTGCGGTTCACCACCCGGGGCAAGGACCGGGCCGCCGAGATCACCGCCGTCGACCCCGGCCGGTCGGTCACCGTGCGGTCGCAGCAGGGCGGCGTCACCGCGGACTACACCTACCGCGTGGAGCCGGCCGGCACCGGCGCCCGGCTGACCCTCGACGCCGACGTCCGGACCCGGGGGGCGTGGGCCGCGATCGGGCCGCTGCTCCGCTGGGTGATCCGGCGCACCGACGCCCGGCAGCCCGCCGCGCTGGACCGGGAACGCGCCGGTCGCTGACCAGCGGTCCGAGTCGGCCGGACCGCGCCGCCGTAGCGTGTCCGGCATGAGCCACGCACACCCCGAGCTCCGCACTCCCCCACCGCTGGCCGCGGGCGGCCTGCGGGTCGTGGCCCTCGGCGGCCTCGGGGAGATCGGCCGCAACATGACCGTCTTCGAGCACGCGGGCCGGCTGCTGGTCGTCGACTGCGGCGTGCTGTTCCCCGAGGAGCACCAGCCCGGCGTCGACGTGATCCTCCCGGACTTCACCTCGATCCGGGACCGGCTCGACGACGTGGACGCCATCGTGCTCACGCACGGCCACGAGGACCACATCGGCGGCGTCCCCTACCTGCTGCGGGAGCGGTCCGACATCCCGCTGGTCGGCTCGAAGCTGACGCTGGCGTTCGTCGAGGCCAAGCTCAAGGAGCACCGGATCCGGCCGGTGACCCGCCAGGTCAGCGAGGGCGACCGGCTGCGCTTCGGCCCGTTCGACTGCGAGTTCGTGGCGGTCAACCACTCGATCCCCGACGCGCTGGCCGTGGCGATCCGCACGCCCGCGGGGACGGTGCTGCACACCGGCGACTTCAAGATGGACCAGTTCCCGCTGGACCGGCGGATCACCGACCTGCGCGCCTTCGCCCGGCTCGGCGAGGAGGGCGTCGACCTCTTCCTCACCGACTCGACCAACGCCGAGGTGCCCGGCTTCACCACCTCGGAGGGCGAACTGGTGCCGGCCATCGAGACGGTGTTCCGCACCGCGCCGCGGCGGGTCATCGTCTCCAGCTTCGCCAGCCACGTGCACCGGATCCAGCAGATCCTCGACGTCGCCGCCGCGCACGACCGCAAGGTCGCCTTCGTCGGCCGCTCGATGGTGCGCAACATGGGCATCGCCAAGGACCTCGGCTACCTGACCGTGCCGCCCGGGCTGCTGGTGGACATGAAGGAGCTGGAGAAGATGCCGGCCGACCGGGTGTGCCTGATCTGCACCGGGTCGCAGGGCGAGCCGATGGCCGCGCTGTCGCGGATGGCCAACCGGGACCACGTCATCCGGATCACCGAGGGCGACACCGTGCTGCTGGCCAGCTCGCTGATCCCGGGCAACGAGAACGCCGTCTACCGCGTGATCAACGAGCTGACCCGGTGGGGCGCGAACGTGGTGCACAAGGGCAACGCCAAGGTGCACGTCTCCGGTCACGCCAGCGCCGGCGAGCTCGCCTACTGCTACAACGTCGTCCGCCCGCGCAACGTGATGCCGGTGCACGGCGAGTGGCGGCACCTGCGGGCCAACGCCGACATCGCGGTCCGCACGGGGGTGCACCCGCGCGGGGTGGTCATCGCCGAGGACGGCGTCGTCGTCGACCTGCTCGACGGCAAGGTGCGGATCACCGGCAAGGTGCCCGCCGGCAACGTCTACGTCGACGGCACCACGGTCGGGGGCGCCACCGAGGCGCACCTCCGCGACCGCCGCACCCTCGCCCAGGAGGGCGTCATCACCGTGGTCGCGATCGTCGACGCCGACACCGGGCAGCTGGCCGAGGCGCCGGACTTCCTCGCCCGCGGCTTCGCCCACGACGAGGAGATGTTCGAGGAGGTCGTCCCGCTGATCGAGAAGGCGCTGGCCAAGGCAGCCGAGGAGGGCGTGGGCGGCTCCCTGCAGCTCGAGCAGCTCATCGCCCGCGCGGTCGGCACCTGGGCGCACCGGACGCACCGGCGCAACCCGATGGTCATCCCGGTCGTCGTCGACGCCTGACCTCAGCCTCCGTGGCGGTAGGCCGTGACCCAGAGTCCGGGCAGCACCTCCCGGTCGCCGGTGCGGACGAACCCCAGCCGCTCGTAGAGGGCACGGGCGGGGACGTTGTCCCGTCCGGTGGCGACGACGGCCGGGCGGGGGCCGGCCCGGCCGAGGAGCGCGCGGACCAGGGCCGTCGCGGTCCCCCGGCGGAGGCCGGTGGGGGCGACGACCAGCCGCTCGACGTCGAGGACGGCGCCGTCGTCGGACCACCCCAGCGCCCCGGCCAGCCGCCCGTCCTCGCCGAGGGCGCCCAGCCAGGCCAGGCCGGCGCCGCGGAGCCCGTCGAGGTCCTCGCGCAGCGGCGGGATCCGGTCGTCGCCGATCAGCGCCGCCTCGACGGCGTAGGCAGCCGCCTGGACGGCGAGCAGCTCGCGGGCCAGCGCGTCGTCGGCGGCGGGGTCGATCGGGACGATGCGCACGCCGGGCAGCCTGCCAGCGGCCGGTGGCGGCTCGCGGTGCTGGGCGGGCTGCTGGCGCTCGCCGTCGTCCTGGCGCTGACGGTGGAGCGGCCCGGCGTCCCCACGCTGCGGGCCTGGCTGCACGACGCCGGCCCGCTGGGCTGGGGCGCCGTCGTCCTCGGGGTGGCGCTGGCGCTGTGCACCCCGGTGCCGCGGACCGCGCTGTCGTTGCTGCTCGGCGCCGCGGCCGGGTTCCCCGCGGGGCTCGCCGTGGCCGTCGTCGGCGGGTGGCTGGGCGGCATGGGCGGGTTCGCGGCGGGCCGGCACCTGGGCCGGGACGCCGTCGCGCGGCTGGCCGGCCACCGGCTGGCGCGGGCCGACCGGCTGTTCCGCGACCGCGGGTTCCTCGCCGTGCTCACCGCGCGGGTCAGCCCGGTGCCGTTCTGGGTGGTCAGCTACGCGGCCGGGCTGTCCAGCGTGCGGTGGGTGCCGCACGCGCTCGGGACCGCCGTCGGGGTGGTGCCGGGGGCGGTGCTGTACGTCGGCATCGGCGCCTCGGTGCTCGGCTGGCTCTGACCCGGCACCCTCAGGCGGCCGGGGCGGGCGCGAGGGCGCGCGCGAGCCCGGCCGGGTCGTCGGTGCACACGAGGTGCGCACCGAGCCCGTCGAGGTCGGCCGCCTCGGCGGGGTCGTCGACGACGCCGACGCCGACCAGGAGGCCGAGGGCGCGGATGCGGGCCACCACCCCGCGGTCGTCGCGCACGTGGACGGGTGAGAGGTGGACGTCGTCCAGGCCGCGGGCCCGGGCCTGCAGCGCGCTGCGGTCGGGGTCGAGGTGCGGGGCGACGATGAGCGCGCCGGAGACGGTGCCCACCCCGGCCAGCGACGCGGCGGTCGTCAGGTCGAACGACGTGGTGGTGACGCGGTCGCCGTCGGGCCGGCGCCGGCGCCGGTCGGTGAGCAGGGCGGCGAGCAGCCGCGCGGTGCGCCGGGCGTCCTCGCCGCCGGCCTCGGGCTTCACCTCGGTGAGCACCTGCGCGCCGGCGGCGGCCGCGACGTCGAGCACCTCGGAGAGGGTGGGCACCGCGGTGCCGCCGGGCAGCTCCAGTTCGCGGAGCACGGCGAACGGGGTCCGCGAGACCACCGGGCCGGTGCCGGGGCCGGTGCCGAGCACCCGCCCGAGGTCCCGGTCGTGCGAGAGGACGAGGACGCCGTCCCCGGTGGCCTGGACGTCGACCTCGATCCCGTCGGCGCCGGCCTCGAGGGCGGACCGGACGGCGTCGAGGGTGTTCTCGGGGTTGAGGGAGCTGGTGGGCGTGCCGCGGTGGCCGATGACGCGCATGCCGGCACGCTCTCGGCGCCGGGCGGCGGACCGGTGACGCCGACACGAGGCGCGGGTGTCCGCCCCGTGAAGCCCGCGGTGTATCGACGAGGGGACACGTCGGGAAACCGACGCGGCCGCCGGGGCGGGAGAACCGGCGAGCTCGTCTACCGGCCGTGCCGCGTGCCGCGGACCATGCGGATCTCCCGCACCCCGCCCTCGACCTGGACCGCCCCATCGGCGACGAAGCCGTGCTTGCGGTAGAACGCCTGGGCGCGAGGGTTCGGGTCGGCCACCCACAGGGCCGCCGACTCGCCCGGATCGACGACCGCCTCCAGGAGTGCCCGCCCGGCACCCGTGCCGTGGTCGGCTGCACGCACGTAGAGCACGTACAGCTGCCGCGCCCACGCCGCCGCGGCGTCCAGGGGCGGGCCCGACATGGCGATCCCCACCACCTCGCCATCCCGCTCGGCGACAGCCACGCGGTTCTCGCGATGGCGCTCGTCGGTCAACGCGGCAGTCCAGAACCGCGCCCGCGCAGCCGGGAAGCCCGGGTCATCGAGGACCGCATCCGGCATGAGCCCTCGATAGGTCTCCTGCCAGCACCGGACGTTCACCCGCGCCATCTGCGCGGCGTCCTCCACCCGTGCCCGGCGAACCGTCAGCGCGGAGATCACCGCCGGATCGCAGGGCGGCGGTTCGCGCCGTCTCACCGCGGCAGCCGGACGGCCACCACCTCGTACGGCGGCGCGGCGACCGGCTCGTCGAACTTGCTGTCCACCAGCAGGAGCCGGCCGCGGGCCTCCTTGCCCGTGGTGAACACCCGCGCGGGGTCGGTGGGCGTCTCGGAGACCAGCTCGGCGGAGCGGGCGTGCCGGTCCAGCCGCAGCGTGGTCAGCACCCGGCTGAAGTTGCGGATCACCACGAGGCGGTCGTCGTGCAGGACCAACCCGTCGGCGTCGGTCAGCCGGGCGTTCCCGGTGTCGATCCGGGAGGCGGCGCCGGTCCGCAGGTCGAAGCGCCACAGGATGCCGGCGTTGCCCTGCGCGACGACCAGCGAGCGGTGGTCCGGGGAGACGACGATGCCGCCGAGGTTGAAGCCCTGGCGCTGCTCGATGGTGCCGGTCGCGTCGGCCCAGGTGCTGACCCGCCACTCGCCGTGCTCGCGGGCGACGCGGAAGACCTGGGGCGCGTTGGAGTTGGTGAAGTACGCCGCGCCGTCGGGGCCGATGGCGACGTCGTTGAGGAAGGCGCCCGCGACGTCGACCCGCAGCGCCGCGAGCAGGCTGCCGTCGGCGTCGTAGACCCAGAGGTCGGGCCTCGACTCGTCGTCCAGCCCGTTCGGCCCGCCGGCGATGTAGACCCGGCCCTCGGCGTCGGTGGTGATCCCGCGCGCGGTGACGCGGCCGTCGGCGCCCTCACGGAGCCACACCTCGGTCTCGCCGGTGCGGACGTCGCCGCGGTGGATCTCCCCACCGGTGGTCTCGCTGACGTAGAACGTCCGCTCCCGCGGGTCCACGCCGATGCCCTCGAACTTCGAGCCGGCCGGGTCGCGGGGGTCGCCGTCCAGCTCGTACGTCGCCGGGCGGCCGTGGTCGTCGTCCGATGCGGCAGCGGGCGGGACGGCGAGGAGCAGCGGCAGGGTGAGGCCGAGGGCGGTGGCAGGGGCGAGCAGTCGTCGCACGGGTTCTCCCGGGGTCGTCGTGGGATCTCCACGCTGCCCCCGCCGAGGGCCACGGGCATCGGGCGAACGGTCCCCGCGGGGGTAGCCGAACGGATGATGACCCCGGTCGCCGGGAGTCGTAGCGTCGAGGGGTCATGGACCGGATGCTCGAGCGCCACAGCGGCGTGCGCGGCATCCTGGCCGACATCAGCCGGCTCGACGTCTGGCTGGACGTCGTCCTCGTCCTCCTCACCCTCGCCTCCGCCGCCCGCTACGTGGACGCGCACGGGTCCGGCGACCGCACCCCCGCGGTGCTGGCGGCGGCCGGCCTGCTCGTCGTCTGTCACCTGGCCGGCCGGCGCTCGGGCCGGTGGGCGCGCGGCGCGCCGGCGTCGGTGTGGTGCCTCGCGCTGGTCCTGATCTGGGCGGTCCTGCTCTCGCTGGCGCCGTCGTTCGCCTGGATCGCGGTTCCGCTCTCGTTCGTCGCCCTGCGCGTGCTGCCCTTCGCGGCGGCCGGGGTGGTCATCGCGGCGATGACCGCCGGCGTCGTCGTGGCCTGGACGCTCATGCAGGGCGAGCTGGACGCCACCGTGGTCGCCGGGCCGATCTGCGTCGCCTGGCTGACCGTCGTGGCGTACCGGGCCCTGGAGCGGGAGGCCGCGTCGCGTCAGGAACTGGTGCGCGAGCTGCAGGAGGCCCAGGGCGACCTGGTCGAGGCGCAGCACAGCGCCGGCGTGCTGGCCGAGCGGGCCCGGCTGTCCCGCGACATCCACGACAGCGTGGCGCAGGCGCTGTCGAGCATCAACCTCCTGCTCCAGGCCGCGGAACGGTCGTGGACCAGCCGCCCCGCCGCTGCCCGCGACCACGTCGCCCAGGCGGCCGGCACGGCGCGGGACGGGCTCGAGGAGGTCCGCCGCGTGGTGCGCGACCTGGCCCCGTCCGAGCTCGGCCTGACCGGCACCGGCCCGGCCCTGGTGGCCGCGCTGCGCCGGACCTGCGACCGCGCCGTGTCGGGCACCGGCGTGCACGTCGACGTGCACGTCGACGGGACGCCGGTCGAGGTGCCCGCGGACGTGGCCACCGCGCTGCTCCGGACCGCCCGCGGCGCGCTGGCCAACGTGGTCGAGCACGCCGCCGCGACCACGGCCACGGTGTCCCTGACCTACCAGCCGCACGTCGTCTCCCTCGACGTCCGCGACGACGGGGTCGGGTTCGACCCCCGACGCGCCGCCGCCCGGGGTGCCCGGGGCCGCGGCCTGCCCGGGATCCGGGACCGCGCCGAGCAGTTCGGCGGCACGCTGGCCGTCGAGAGCGCCCCCGGCGAGGGCACCGCGCTGGCCTTCTCCATCCCGGTGGGAGGCAACGGCGATGGACGGCGGTGAGCCCGCGCTGCGCATCGTGCTCGTCGACGACCACCCCGTGGTGCGCGTCGGCCTCCGGGCGCTGCTGGAGAGCCAGCCCGACCTGCTCGTCGTCGACGAGGCGCCCGACTCGGCCGGCGCGCAGGAGGTCGTGCGGCGCACCCGGCCCGACGTCGTCCTCATGGACCTCAACCTGGGCGACGGCCCGGGGGGCGCCGCCACGACCGGGCTGCTGCGGGACCTCCCCGACCCGCCGCGGGTGCTCGTGCTGACGACCTACACCACCGAGGCCGACGTCCTCGCCGCGCTGGACGCCGGCGCCTCCGGGTACCTGCTCAAGGACGCGCCACCGGAGGAGCTCTTCCGTGCCGTCCGGTCCGTCGCCCGGGGCGAGACGGTGCTCGCCTCGGAGGTGGCGGCCCTGCTGGTCCGCCGCGCCCGGTCGCCGGTGCCCGCGCTCACCGAGCGGGAGGTGCAGATCCTCGGCCTGTTGGCCGGCGGCCTGGCGAACAAGGAGATGGCCCGGCGGCTGCTGGTCAGCGAGGCGACGGTGAAGTCCCACCTCTCGCACATCTACACGAAGCTCGGCGTGGACACCCGGGCCGGCGCCGTCGCCCGGGCCATCGAGCGGCGGATCATCCGGGCCTGACCCTCGAGCCCGGACGATCCGCCGTCGACCGGGTCAGTGCCCTGCCGGCTCCGCCGCGGCGACCGGACGGGCCAGCCGGACGCCGACCGCGGCGACCACCGCGACCGCGCCGAGCACCGCCAGCGCCGAGTCCAGGCCGCTGATCGCGTCACTGAGTCCGAGGACCAGCAGCGGGCAGACGAACTGGCCGATGAAGACCGCCGACGTCCAGACGCCGGTGCCGCGGCCGCGCTGCTCGAAGCTCAGCGAGCCCAGGGCCCAGGTGAGCAGGGAGGGCAGCAGCAGCCCGTTGCCGAACCCGGTCACCACCGCGAAGACGACGACCGCCGGGATCGATCCGGCGAAGGACAGCCCGAGCAGGCCGATGCCGGAGAAGGCGAGCGCCGCCGGCACCGTGACCGCCGGGCCGAGGCGGGCCAGCCGGCCGAACAGGAACGCGCCGGTGGCCGTGCCGAGCGACGCGATCGCGCTGATCGCACCGATGGTCCCGGTGGACTCCACGCCGATGCCGTCCAGCACGAACGACAGCTCGACGACCAGCACGTAGAAGACCAGCCCGCCGACGAGGCTGACGCCGACCGGCGCGGCCAGCTGCCGCCACGGCAGCGCGGGCAGCGCCGTGGTGCGGGCGGCGCCCTGCGGGGCCGGCTGCCACACGTACTTCGCGGCGAGCGCGGCCAGGGGCAGGCTCACCGCGTAGAGCCAGAAGGGCGTCCGCCAGTCCTGCGCACCCAGCGCGCCGCCGAGGCCGAAGAAGACCGTCGCCGCGACCGTGGTGCAGGCGACCTGCAGGCCGAAGTAGCGCTCGCGCTGCGAGCCGGAGAAGTAGTCGGCCAGCAGCGTCGTGCAGCAGGTCATGATCGCCGCCTCGGTGAGGCCGACGAGCACCCGGCTGGCCACGATCAGCTGCAGCGAGTCCAGCCACAGCGGCGCGGTGCCGGCGAACGCGTAGGCCACCAGGGCGCCGACCAGCAGCCGCTTGCGGCCGACCCGGTCGACGATCCGCCCGGCCACCATCGCGGTCAGCCCGATGACCAGCGCCGGGGCGGTCAGCACGATCGGCGTGAGCGTCTCGACCCCCGGCGTCCCGGCGAAGGCGTCCTGGATGCGCGGCAGCACCGGCGCCAGCAGGACGGCGCCCAGCACGGCCAGGCAGCTGGACAGCAGGAGGACGACGGCCTGCGGCCGGCCCGCCGGACGGCCGGTCGCCGGGTCGACGGCGACCTCTCCGGCGAGGGGTTCCCGGCCGAGGTCGGCGGGGTCGAGGACGTGTTCCGACACGGGCAGCTCCGAGGCGAGGGCCGGTCCCGGTGACCGGCATCACGACCGCGAAGTGTGCGGACGGCGGCCCGCGAGCGGAAATCACTTCGCTCGGGGGTCTGGTATCAGCGCGGGCTATACCGCCTCGGGCGCGGCCCCGACCGCGATCTCCGCCGCCCGCGCGACGACGTCCCGCAGGTAGGCGTGCTCGGCGTCGTCGTCGTACACCGGGTGCCACCACATCGCCTCGATCAGCGGGGACACCTCGAAGGGGCACGGCAGCGCCCGGATCCCGAGGTCGAGCGGCAGCTGCTCGACCAGTCGGCGCTGCAGCAGGCCGATCCGGTCGCTGCCGGCCACCAGAGCCGGCACGGTCAGGAACGCCTCGGTGATCACCTGGACCCGCGGCTCGATGCCGAGCATCCGCATCTGCCGCGCGGCCGGCGTCGACGCCGTCTGCCCGTGGTAGGTGGCCACCCACGGCAGCCGCTGGAGGTCCTCGACGGTCAGCCCCTCCTCCGCCGGCCGCGTGCCGGCGGCGACCACGCAGACCCACTCGTCCCGGTAGAGGTCGCGGTGCGACAGGTCGGTGACGAAGCCGTGCGGCAGCAGCAGGAGGTCGGTGGAGAGCAGCACCTGGTCGGCCCGCTCCACCGCGGCCGGGGTGTTGGCGGTCAGCCGCAGCCGGGTGTGCGGCGCCTCCTCCGCGAGCAGCCCGGCGACCGCGTCGCCGAGGATCGCGACGACGTAGTCGCTGACCAGCAGGGAGAACTCCCGCCGGGAGGACGCCGGGTCGAACTCGGTCTGCGCCTCGAACACCCGCTCCACACCGGCCAGCGCGAGCCGGGCGAGCTCCTTGAGCTGGACCGCCAGCGGCGTCAGCCGGTACTCGTTGCCCGCCCGGGTGAGCAGCTCGTCGCCGAAGTGCCGGCGCAGCCGGGCCAGGGACGCCGACAGGGCCGGCTGGGACAGCCCCATCTGCGCCGCGGCGCGGGTGACGCTGCGCTGCTGCAGGAGGGCGTCGAGCGACACGAGCAGGTTGAGGTCCAGGCTCGCGATGTTCACGGCCGAACGGTATCGACCGCGCTGATGTAGCACATCAGACATCTCCTCTTCCCGAGTGACATCGATCCGTAGACCGTTGGACACGTGACGGACACGCCGGCGCTCGACCGCACCGACCCCGAGGGCGCGATCGCCGCGGCCGCCGGGCGCTGCTCCAACTGGGGCCGCTGGGGCGCCGACGACGTCCTCGGCACGCTGAACTTCCTCGACGAGGCCAAGCGCCTCGAGGGTGCGAAGCGGGTGCGCCGCGGCGCGAGCTTCTCCCTCGCCCAGTCCTTCGACATGAACGGCCCGCAGAAGGGCTGGCGGCGCCGGACCAACCCGGTGCACACGATGCTCGACACCGGGACCGACGCCGAGCGCGGCACCCAGGGGTTCCCGCACGGCATCGGCGGCGCCGACGACGTCGTGTTCATGCCGCTGCAGGCCTCCACCCAGTGGGACGGGCTCGGCCACATCTTCGACCACGGCAACGCGTGGAACGGCCGCCGGGCCGGCGACGTCGTCACCAGCGACGGCGACACGGTGACCGGCATCGAGACCGTCGCCGCGCTGATCGCCGGCCGCGGCGTGCTGCTCGACGTCGGCCGCGCCATCGGCACCGACGGCGAGCTGCCCGACGGCTTCGCGATCACCGCCGAGCACCTCGAGGCCACCATCGCCGCGCAGGGCGCGACGGCCCGGGTGGGCCGCGGCGACCTGCTGCTGGTGCGCACCGGCCGGCTGGCCCGGGCCCGCCGCGAGGGCTGGGGCGACTACGCCGGCGGCGACTCCCCCGGCCTGTCGTTCACCACCGCCGACTGGCTGCACGGCACCGAGATCGCCGGCGTCGCCACCGACACCTGGGGCTTCGAGGTCCGGCCCAACGAGTTCGACCTCGCCTTCCAGCCGCTGCACCAGGTCGCCATCCCGAACATGGGCCTGTTCATCGGCGAGATGTGGGACCTCGACGCGCTCGCGGCCGACTGCGCCGCCGACGGCGTGTGGGACTTCTTCCTGACCGCCGCCCCCCTGCCCGTGACCGGCGCCGTCGGCGCCCCGGTCAACCCCGTCGCCGTCAAGTGAGGGAGCTGCCCGTGCCCGCCGTGAACAGCGTCCTGGTGGTCGGGGCCGGCCTCGCCGGCACCGCCACCGCGATCCGCCTGGCCGAGGCCGGCGTCGCCGTCGAGCTCGTCGAGATCAAGACCGAGACCACCGCCCTCGGCTCCGGCATCACCCTGCAGGGCAACGCGCTGCGGGAGCTGCGCGGCCTCGGCGTCTGGGAGCAGGTGCGCGACGCGGGGTACGCCTTCGACGTCACCGGCATCCGCGCGCCCGACCCGGCCGGCACCGTCGTCGCCGAGATCCAGGACGCCCGCACCGGCGGTCCCGACCTGCCCGCCGTCATCGGCATGCCCCGGCCCGAGCTGGCGCGGATCCTGGTCGACCGCGCCACCGAGGTCGGCGTCAAGGCCCGCTTCGGGACGACGCACACCGAGCTGCGCCAGGACGCAGCGGGCGTCGACGTCACCTTCGCCGACGGGTCCACCGGCCGCCACGACCTCGTCGTCGGCGCCGACGGCGTCCGGTCCTGGACCCGCCGCGCGCTGGGCATCGACCTGGAGACCCGCGCGATCGGCATGGGCATCTGGCGCGCCTTCGGTCCCCGCCCGGCCGGCGTGACCCGCACCGACCTCTACTACGGCGGGCCGTCGTTCATCGCCGGCTACTGCCCCACCGGCGAGGACTCGCTCTACGCCTACATCGTCGAGCCGGCGCAGGACCGCTCCACGCTGACCCCCGACGAGCAGCTGGCCACCATGAAGCAGCTGGCCGCGGCCTACCACGGCCCGTGGGACGAGATCCGCGAGTCGCTCACCGACCCGGCCCGGGTGAACTACACCTGGTTCGAGACCCACGTCCTCCCGGCGCCGTGGCACCGCGGCCGCGTCGTCCTGATCGGCGACGCCGCGCACACCTGCCCCCCCACCCTCGCCCAGGGCGGAGCGCAGGCCCTCGAGGACGCCGCCGTCCTCGCCGACCTGCTGCTCACCCGCGACGCCCTCGACGAGGACCTGTGGAACGCCTTCCACGCCCGGCGCGTCGCGCGCGCGACGGCCGTCGTCGACGCCTCCAACCAGCTCGCCCAGTGGCAGCTCGACCACGTCCAGGGCGACGCGCCCGCCCTCTTCCGCAGCATCGCCGAGCTCGTCAGCCGGCCGGCCTGAACGCACCCGAGGACATCCCCATGACCCAGCGCCTGATCACCCACCTGCGGCACGTCGACCTCGCCGTGCCCGACCACGCCAAGCAGCTCGACTTCTACACCGACACCTGGGGCCTGACCGCCGAGCACTCCGACTCGGAGCTCACCTTCCTCGCCGCCGAGGGCAGCCCGGAGCAGTACGTCGTCCGGCTGCGCCAGTCCGACGACAAGCGGATCGACCTGATCGCCTTCGGCGCGAAGGACGCCGCCGACGTCGACACCCTCGCCGGGCAGCTCGCGCGCGACGGCGTCCAGCTGGTCACCGAGCCGGGCACGCTGCAGACCCCCGGCGGCGGCTACGGCTTCCGCTTCTTCGACAACGAGGGCCGCACCGTCGAGATCAGCGCCGACGTCGCCGTCCGGCAGCACCGGGCCGTCGAGGAGGGCGAGTCCATCCCGGTCCGCCTGTCGCACGTGGTGATCAACTCCGCGGACCCGGAGGGCACCCGGGCCTTCTACGAGAAGCACCTCGCCTTCGCCCTGTCCGACACCCTCATGCACCCGCGCATGGGCAACATGATGTGGTTCATGCGGATCAACGCCTGGCACCACAGCCTGGCGATCGCGCGGGGCCCGCACCCCTCGCTGCACCACGCCTCCTTCGAGCTGCGCGGCCTCGACGAGTACATGCGCGGCACCGGCCGGCTGCTGCGCGCGGGCGTCGAGAAGATCTGGGGCCCCGGCCGCCACCTGGCCGGCAACAACACCTTCAGCTACTTCCTCGACCCACACGGCAACACCGTCGAGTACACGACGGAGCTGGAGCAGATCGACGAGGACACCTGGCACCCGCACCTCTACGACTTCACCGACCCCGAGGTCTCCGACCAGTGGGGCACCGCCAACGCCATGAACGAGTTCGTCGCCTCGCGCTCGTTCAACGACCCCGACAAGGGCCTCTTCGTGGCCCCCCCGGTCTGATGCGGTTCGCCACCTGGGAGGCGGACGGCCGGGTCCGCGCCGGCGTCGTCAGCGACGCCGGGCTGCACGAGCTCCCCGCGCGGACGACGGTGCTCGACCTCGTCCGCGCGGGGCTGCCGGCCGCGCTCGACGTCGGCGCGGTCGCGCTCGACCGGCCGGCGGTCCCGCTGGACGGCGTGCGGCTGCTGCCGCCGCTGGCCGCGCCGACGGTGCGGGACTTCGTCGCGTTCGAGGAGCACGTCGAGGGCGTCGTCGCCTCGGTCGGGGACGGCGCAGGGGTCGTGCCCGAGTGGTACCAGGCGCCGACCTTCTACTTCACCAACCCGTACGCGCTGATCGGCGCGCACGACGACGTCGCCGTCCCGCCGGGGTCGCAGCTGTTCGACTTCGAGCTCGAGGTGGCCGTCGTGGTGGGCCGGGACGGCGCCTCGCTCACCGCCGAGCAGGCCCGCGACCACGTCTTCGGCTACACCGTGCTCAACGACTGGTCCGCCCGCGACCTGCAGCGCCGCGAGATGAAGGTCAACCTCGGCCCGGCCAAGGGCAAGGACTCCGCCACCACCCTCGGGCCCTGGCTGGTGACCGCCGACGAGCTGGAGTCCCACCGGGACGCCGACGGGTTCCTGGCGCTGGACATGCGGGTGTCGGTCAACGGCACCGAGGTCGGCCAGGACCTGCTGTCCAACATGGGCTGGCCGTTCGAGGAGCTGATCAGCTACGCCTCGCGCGGCGCCGAGGTCCGCGCCGGCGACGTGCTCGGCTCGGGCACCTGCGGCAACGGCGGCTGCCTGGCCGAGCTGTGGGGCCGCCGCGGCGAGCAGACGCCTCCCCCGCTGCGGCCCGGCGACGTCGTCGAGATGACCGTCGAGGGCATCGGCACCATCCGCAACCGCGTCGTCGAGGGCCTCGAGCTGCCGCCGGTCGCGCCGGCGCGCCCGAGGTCGCGGGCCCGCAAGCGCATCTCGTGAGAGTGGCGGGCAAGGTCGTCGTCGTCACCGGCGCCGGCCAGGGCCAGGGGGCGGCCGAGGCGCGGCTGCTCGCCGCTGAGGGCGCCACGGTCATCGGCTGCGACCTGTCGCCGGCGCCGGCCGAGGACCTCGGCGGCGCCGACTACCGGCGGCTCGACGTCACCGACGGCGCCGGCTGGACGGCGCTCGCCGCTGACCTGGGAGCCCGGTACGGCCGGGTCGACGGGCTGGTCGCCAACGCCGGCGTCACCTGGCGGGCCCGGCTGGCCGACCTCGACCCCGCCGACCTCGCCCGGGTCTCCGACGTCAACGTCACCGGAACGCTGCTGGGCATCCAGGCGCTCACCCCGCTGATGACCGCCGGCGGGTCGGTCGTCGTGGTCGGCTCGGTGGCGGCACTGACCGGGCACTTCCCGGTCGCCTACACCGCGTCGAAGTGGGCGCTGCGCGGTCTGGCCAAGGCCGCCTGCCTGGAGCTCGGGCCGCGCGGCATCCGGGTCAACACCGTGCACCCCGGGTACATCGAGACGCCGATGACCGCCTCGGCCGCCCCGGCGTTCCGCGACGCCAACGTCGCCGAGACCCCGCTCGGCCGCACCGGCACCGTCGACGAGGTCGCGCCCCTGGTGCTGTTCCTCGTCAGCGACGAGGCCTCCTTCATCACCGGCGCGGAGATCCCCGTCGACGGCGGGATGACCGCCCACGGCGGCGTGAAGTCGATCAGCGACGCCGTCGGCACCGCTTCCTGAGCACACCGAGAGAGGAACCCCTGTGTTCGAGTACTTCCCGGGCAACTACGTCTGGAACCTGGGCGTCGTCGCCACCCTCAACTCCGGCGGGCTGATCGACGAGGTCGACCGCGCCTGCCGGCCGATCAAGGACGCCGCCCAGCAGGGCGAGGACGCCGGGACGCCGGACTTCCTCCGCGCGTGGACGGCGCTGACCGACCAGCTGGTCGGGCAGGCCGAGGACGCGGAGAAGGCCGGGCACACCCGCACCGCCGGCCAGCTGTACTCCCGCGCCACCAACTACCTGTGCCAGGCCGAGCGGATGCTGGCCCACTCCGACCCGAACCGGGTGCCCACCTACACGCGGGTGCTGGAGCTGGCGGAGAAGGCCTTCGCCCTGCACAGCCCGCGGGTCTCCCGCGTCGAGATCCCCTACGAGGGCACCACGCTGCCGGCCTACCTCAGCGCCGCCCCCGCGACCGACGCCGGCCCCGCCCCGGTGATCGTGCTGGTCAACGGCCTGGACTCGACCAAGGAGCACATGTACTCCTCGGGCCACTGGGAGGAGCTCGCCGCCCGCGGCATCTCCTGCCTGATGCTCGACCAGCCGGGCACCGGTGAGGCGCTGCGGCTGCAGGGGCTGGCCGCCCGCATCGACACCGAGGCGTGGGCCGGCGCGGCCGTCGACTGGCTGGAGCAGCGGGACGACGTCGACGCGGCCGCCATCGGCATCGTCGGCTGGTCGCTGGGCGGGTACTACTCCCCCCGCGCCGCCGCGTTCGAGAAGCGCTTCGCCCTCTGCGTCGCCTGGGGCGCCAACCACGACTGGGGCGCCGTCCAGCGCCGCCGGCTGGAGCGCGAGGGCGAGCGCCCGGTGCCCCACTACTGGGAGCACGTGCTCTGGGTGTGGGGCCACGACGACCTCGACGCGTTCATCGAGTTCGCCGACGACGTCCACCTCGACGGCGTCGTCGAGAGGATCACCGTGCCGTTCCTCATCGCGCACGGGGCCAACGACCGGCAGATCCCGCTGGAGTACGCGCACCGCTCCTACGACCAGGCGGTCAACTCCCCCAAGCGAGAGCTGCGGGTGTTCACGCCCGAGGAGGGCGCGACCGAGCACATCGGGCTGGACCACCTGCCCTACGTCAGCACCTTCATCGCCGACTGGGTCGCCGACACCTTCGCCGAGCTGAAGCGCTCCTGACCGCCCCCGGGGAGACGGCGATGGGCGAGAACGGCGGCACCCACGTCCCCGTGACCTACGAGCACTGCGAGCACATCCGGGGGCCCTTCTACCACGGGACGAAGTCCGCACTCGAGGTCGGCGCCGAGCTGGTTCCCGGCCGCGGCTCCAACTTCCAGGAGGGCCGGGTGTCGAACAACGTCTACTTCACCGCGCTCGTGGACACCGCCGCCTGGGGAGCGGAGCTGGCGACCGCGCTGGCCGGCACCGGGGAGCGGGGGCACATCTACGTCGTGGAACCCCTGGGTCCCTTCGAGGACGACCCGAACGTGACCGACAAGAGGTTCCCCGGCAACCCCACGCAGTCCTACCGCACCCGCCACCCGCTGCGCGTCGTCGGCGAGGTGGACGGCTGGGAGCGCCACGACCCGGAGGTCCTGAAGGGGATGCTGGACCACCTGGCCCTGCTGCGGGAGCAGGGACTGGACGTCATCGAGGACTAGGAGCCCTCCGGACCTCGGACGGGGCGGCCGCGCAGCCGCCGGTAGTGCTCGACCAGGGCCGTCGTCGAGGGGTCCTGGTCGACCTGCGGCGCCTCGGCCGAGGTCAGCGCCGGCTCCAGCTGGCGGGCCATCACCTTGCCCAGCTCCACACCCCACTGGTCGAACGAGTCGATCTGCCAGATGACGCCCTGCGTCATCACGGTGTGCTCGTAGAGGGCGACGAGCTGGCCCAGCGTCGACGGCGTCAGCTTCGGCGCGAGGATCGTCGTCGACGGCCGGTTCCCGGGCATCACCTTGTGCGGCACGAGCTCGGCCGGCGTCCCGTCGGCGGCGACCTCCTCGGCCGTCCGGCCGAAGGCGAGCACCGCGGACTGGGCGAACAGGTTGGCCATCAGCAGGTCGTGCATCTCGCCGATGTCGTGGTTGGGCTCGCCGAAGCCGATGAAGTCCGCCGGCACCAGCGCCGTCCCCTGGTGCAGCAGCTGGTGGAAGGCGTGCTGGCCGTTGGTGCCCGGCTCGCCCCAGTACACCTCGCCGGTCGACGTCGTCACCGGCTGCCCGTCCCAGCGGACCGACTTGCCGTTGCTCTCCATCGTCAGCTGCTGCAGGTACGCCGGCAGCCGGGACAGGTACTGGCTGTAGGGCAGGACGGCGTGGGTCTGCGCGCCGAAGAAGTCCGTGTACCAGACGTTCAGCAGCCCCTGGAGGACCGGCAGGTTCGACTCGAACGGCGCGGTCCGGAAGTGCTCGTCGACGGTGGCGAAGCCGGCCAGCATCTCGTCGTAGGCGTCCGGCCCGATCGCCACCATGAGCGACAGGCCGATGGCCGACGTGAACGAGTAGCGGCCACCCACCCAGTCCCAGAACTCGAACATGTTGGCCGGGTCGATGCCGAACTCCCGCACCGCCTCGGTGTTGGTGGAGACCGCCGCGAAGTGCTTGGCGACGGCGGACGCGTCGCCGCCGAGGCCCGCCAGCAGCCAGTCGCGGGCCACCGTCGCGTTGGTGAGCGTCTCCAGCGTGGTGAACGTCTTGGAGCAGACGACGAACAGCGTCTCGGCCGGGTCGAGGTCGCGGCTGGCCTCGGCGAAGTCGGTCGGGTCGACGTTGGAGACGAACCGCGCGGTGAGGTCGCGGTCGCTGAATGCGCGCAGCGCCGTGTAGGCCATCGCCGGGCCGAGGTCCGAGCCGCCGATGCCGATGTTGACCACCGCCCGGATCCGCCGGCCGGTGTGCCCCACCCACTCCCCGGACCGCACCCGCTCGGCGAAGGCCCGCATCCGCGCCAGCACCGCGTGCACGTCGGCGGTCACGTCCTGCCCGTCGACGACGAGCTGCCGGCCCGCCGGCGCACGCAGGGCCACGTGCAGGACCGCGCGGTCCTCGGTCGGGTTGACGTGCTCGCCGCGGAACATCGCGTCGATCCGCTCGCGCAGCCCGGCCCGCTCCGCGAGCTCGACCAGCAGGCGCAGCGTCTCGTCGGTGACCCGGTGCTTGGAGAAGTCCAGGTAGAGGTCACCGGCGCGCGCGGCGAACCGGCGCCCCCGGTCGGGGTCCTCGGCGAACAGCTCCCGCAGGTGCCGGCCGGCCAGGGTGCGGTGGTGCTCGGCCAGGCGGGCCCACTCCGGTGTCGCGGTGAGGTCCGTCGCGGTGCTCTGCATGCTGCCCTCCGGGGGTCGGGAACTCCCCCAGCCTGGTAGGCGCACCGCCACCAGCACAAACGCCGGGCCGCTCATGTCCCCCCGGCGACGGTCCCTCCGGCGACGTCGGCCCGCTGGACCGCGGTCACGAGGTCGACGGCGAGGTCGCGCAGCTTGCGGTTGGTGCGCTGGGACTCGGTGGCCAGCCGGCTGAAGGCCTCCTCGGCCGAGCAGTGGTGGCGGGCCATGAGCACGCCCTTCGCCTGCTCGATCACCGCCCGGGACTGCATGGTCACCCGGGCCTCCCGGGTCGGCTGCCGGGGCTGCACGGCCGCGACCGCGCCGGCCGCGTACCCGGCGAAGGCCCGCGCCAGCTCGACCGCGACCGGGCCGAACCGGCCGGCGGCGGTGCGGTAGAGGGTCAGCGCCCCGCCGATCCGTGCCCCGGGCGGCAGCCCGACCGCCAGCACGGCCGTGACGCCGGCACGTGCCGCCGCGCGGGCGAACTCGGGATAGACCCGTTCGGTCGCGGTGTCCTCGATCGCGACGGTGCCGCCGGTGCGCGCCGCGTCCACGCACGGACCGGGGATGCCCGCGTACTGCTGCTCGTCCAGCCGCGCCGCGCGGGGGCCGGTCGCGCCGATCGAGGCCAGCCGGCCGTCCCGGGACAGGGTCACCGACGCCTCGGCGGTGGGGTCGAGGATGGCGGCGGCGAGCCGGGCGACCAGGCCGAGGGTCGCCGGGAGGGGCCGCGCCTCGAGCAGGACGCGCCCGAGCTCGGCGAACGCCACCTCCGGGGTGCCCGGCACCACGCGCCGGACGTCTGGGTGGACCACCATGGGAAGACCTCGATCTCCTCGAGCCGGCCGCCCGCGCCACTGGGGGGACGGCGCACACCGTGCCGCCTCCGGAGGCCGCGCGACAGACCTTCCGGCGCGGTGGATCGAGCGGATCGTGCGGCCGGCGACGGGAGGACCGGTGGACGCGGAGGAGTACCTCGCCGGCAGCCCGCTGGGCCGGGCGGTGTTCGACCGGGTCGGTGAGGTCCTCGCGGCGGCGGGCGGGGCCGACGTCCGGGTCACGCCCAGCCAGGTGGCGTTCCGGCGCCGGCGCGGCTTCGCCTGGCTGTGGCTGCCCGGCCGGTACCTCGCCCGTCCCGGCGCCGAGGTGGTCCTCTCGCTCGCCCTCGGCCGGGAGGACCCGTCGCCGCGGTGGAAGGAGGTCGCCCACCCCTCGAGCCGGCACTGGGTGCACCACCTGGAGGTGCACGACGTGGCCGAGGTGGACGACGAGGTGGCGGACCGGCTGCGGGAGGCGGCCGGCCGGGCGGGCTGAGTGCCCCGGCTCACAGCAGCCCGCCGGCCCGCAGGTTGAGGGCCAGGAGCGCCACGGCGAGGACGGCGCCGGCTCCGGTCGCCACGGCCAGGAGCACCCGCCGCACGCTCCAGCGCTGCGTCCGGATCCGCTGGCACTCGGGCAGCAGGGCGCGGAACTCCTCCACCAAGTCGGGGCGGGTCTCGGCGATCCGGGCGGCCAACTGCCGCGGGACGGTGAGCGCGTTGGTGGCCGCGAACGCCTCCGCCATCTCCTCGGGCTCGAAGAAGGCCGCCGCCCGCTCCACCACCCGGCGCGGCCCGGCGACCACGGCGAGGGTCAGCATCATGTCGGCGAGGTCGACCGCCTGCCGCCAGCGCGAGGGACGCAGCTCGCCGAAGGAGACGTCGACCAGGTACACCCGGTCGCCCTGGACCAGCACGTTGGACGGCTTGAGGTCCCGGTGCGCGGCCCCGGCCGACCACAGGGTGAGCACCTGACGCAACGCGTCGTCCACGATCGCGTCGTCCACCGGGGAGTCGAGCAGCTCGACGGCGTCGGGCACCAGCTCGGTGACCAGGAGGTACTCGCGGCCGGGCAGCACCTCGACCACGCCCAGCGGTTCGGGCACCCGCACCCCGCCGTCCCGCAGCAGCCGGAGCATGTAGTCCTCGTGCTGGACCAGGCGGCGCACCGAGGAGAACGGCGCCTCGTCCTCCAGCCGGCCCCAGCGGAGCACGCGGGCCAGCTTGTACCAGCGGTCCGAGCGCATGTGGCTGGTCGCGTAGAGCTTGCCGAACAGGTGCTCGGGCGGGCCGTGGGCCAGCGTCAGCCGGCACGGCGTGGAGCCGGCCGAGCCGTCCAGCCGGTACGGGTGGATGTCGGCCAGCTCGAGACCGAGCTGGTCGCGGACGGCGGCGAGCACCCGGCCGGTGCGCTCCTCGTCCAGGTCCAGGTGGGCCTTCACCCGGCGCCGGTAGGTCACCGGGAACTCGGACTCCGGCGCCAGCACGGCGAAGACCAGCACCGCCGCGCTCGCCCCCAGCACCGCGCTGACGACGGCCAGCGTGAGCGCGTCGAGGCCGAGGGCGACCCGCGCCGCGACGAAGCCGGCCACCAGCACCACCACCGCGGACCACCCCCAGCGGCGCGCCGGGCCGCTCGGCGCCAGGGCGTACAGGCTGGCCGCTGCCACCGTGGACAGCACGATGACCGGCCAGGCCGGCAGGTCCAGGCTCACCGCGGACCCGGTGACGCCGCTGCGCACGACCTGTGCCAGCTGCGTCTCCCCCGCCGCGATCTGGGCGATGGCGGCCATCAGCGAGATGCTGCCGAGGTAGACGGCCAGGTGCCGCCAGCGGGCCGCCCACACCAGCAGGGCGGCGGTCGGCACCCACAGCACCCGGTAGCCCAGCACCGGACCCAGGGCGGCGAGGTCGGCGGCGAACGCCGGGTCGCCGTCGGCGGTCGCCAGCCGGTCCCGCACCGCCTCGTCCATCGCCTGCAGGACCTCGGGCCGGCGGGCGGCGAACACCAGTACTGCGAGCGACACGGCGCAGACCGCGGCCGCCGTCCAGACGACCGGGGCGACGGGCCGCGGGGTGTCGCGGTCCCGCCCCGAGGGCCGGCGGCGGCCGGCGCCGTCGGGCCACTCCGGGCGGCGCGGGCCGGTGCCGGGGGCGCCGGTGACCCGGCTCCGGACGCCCTCGGCGCCCGGCTGCCCCCCTGCCTCGTCGTCCGCCACCGCGCCAGGATGCCCGTCCGGCGGGGGCCGTGGCTGGGACGGCGCCCCGCCGGGGCGCGGCCGGGACCTGCGGTCTCAGGCCCGGCGGCTCACCGGTCGGTCCCGGGGGCGGTGCCGGCCGGGCGGTCCGACGGCGCGGGGCGCGGCGCCGGCGGGTAGACCGGCGGGC
>NZ_JALPKP010000039.1:0-57161 GCF_051383635.1 Geodermatophilus sp. CPCC 205506
TCGAGAAGGCGGCCCAGGCCGCCAAGGTCGGCTGCCCGGTCAGCAAGGCCCTGGCCGCCGTCGTCGGTGCGGCTCAGGCGCCGCGGCGCAGCCGCTCCTCGCCGCTCTCGGTGCGCAGCGCGATCTCGCGGATGAACACGATCGCCACCACGGCGACCACCGCGACGACGGCGGAGATGGCGAAGATCCGCCCGGTCGCGTCGCCGTAGGACACCTCGATGAGGGTCCGGATCGCCGGCGGCGCCTCGGCGAGGTCGGCCAGGCCGACCTCGCCGGGGCCCTGGGCGGCCTGCGCCGCTCCCGGGACCCCGGCCAGCCCCTGGCCGATCAGGTCGCCGACCCGCGCGCTGAGCACCGCGCCGAGCACGGAGACGCCGATCGTGCCGCCCAGGCTGCGGAAGAACGCGACGGCGGAACTGGCGGCGCCCAGGTCGCGGGCCGCGACGGTGTTCTGCACCGCGAGCACGAGGTTCTGCATCGTCATGCCGATGCCCACGCCCAGCACGAACAGGAAGACCCCCAGCACGACCATGTCCGTCTCGTGGTCGACGGTGGCCAGCAACCCGAACCCGGCGACGACGAGCAGCGAGCCCGCGACGAGGAAGCGCTTCCACCGGCCGGAGCGGGTGATGAGCAGGCCCGAGACGGTCGAGGAGAGCAGCAGCCCCGCGACCATCGGGATGGTCAGCAGGCCGGCCGCCGTCGGCGAGTAGCCGCGGGAGATCTGCAGGTACTGGCCGAGGAAGACCGACGAGCCGAACATGGCCACGCCGATCGCCATGCTGGCCAGGATCGCCAGCGTCGTCGTCCGGTCCCGGAACAGCCGCAGCGGCACGATCGGCTCCTTCGCCCGGAGCTCGGTGACGACGAAGGCCACGATCGCCAGCACCCCACCGCTGAGGAACAGCGCCGTCTCCGCCGACCACCAGGGGAACGTGCCGCCGGCCAGGGTGACCCAGATGAGCAGCGCGGAGACCCCGGCGGTCAGGAAGGTCGCGCCGAGGTAGTCGATCGAGACGGCGCGCCGGGTCACCGGCAGGTGCAGGGTGCGCTGCAGCAGGACCAGCGCCACGACGCCGAACGGGACGCCCAGGTAGAACACCGACCGCCAGCCCAGCCAGCTGGTGTCGACCAGCACCCCGCCGATGAGCGGCCCGCCGACCGTCGCGACCGCCATGACCGCCCCGATGAGGCCGGAGTACCGGCCCCGCTCGCGCGGGCTGATCATCGCCGCCATCGCGATCTGCACGAGTGCCTGGACGCCGCCCAGGCCGAGGCCCTGCAGCACCCGCCAGGAGATGAGGGTCTCCACCGACTGGGCCAGGCCGGCCAGCACCGAGCCGACGATGAAGATCACGATCGAGATCTGGATCAGCAGCTTCTTGCTGAACAGGTCGGCGAGCTTGCCCCAGATCGGCGTGGACGCCGTGGAGGCCAGCAGGGTCGCGGTGACCACCCAGGTGTACTGACCCTGGGTGCCGCGGAGGTCGGTGATGATCGTCGGCAGGGCGTTGGAGACGACGGTCGAGGACAGGAACGCCACGAACATCGCCAGCAACATCCCGGACAGCGCCGACAGGATCTGGCGGTGGGTCATCGCACCCTGCTGCTCGGCGGGCGCGACGTCGGCGGCGGGGGCGGTGGCGGCCGACGTGCGGTCGTCGAGGGTGCTGGTCACGGATCTCCTGGGCGGTGCGGTGATGGGGTCGAGCGACGCGACGAGGGGCCGGTCACGATGCGGCGCCGGCGAGGGTGAGGTCGGCGAGCGAGCGGTCGAGGTCCGCGGCCAGGCGCTCGAGCAGCTCGCCGAGCTGCCGCGCGTCGTCCTCGTCCCAGCCGGCCAGGGCCGTGGTGGCCCACTCCGAGCGCAGTGCCCGGGTCGCGGCGAGCGCGGCCGTGCCGGCGTCGGTGAGGTGCACGAGGCTCGCCCGCCCGTCGTGCGGGTCGGGACGGCGCTCGACGTAGCCGGAGCGCTCGAGGGCGGCCAGCTGGCGGCTGGCGACGGAGACGTCCACGCCGACGCGGGTCGCCAACGCGCCGCAGCGCTGCTCCCCGTCCTGCTCGAGGGGCAGCAGCAGGGCCCACCCGTAGGAGGGCAGGTCGCCGGAGATGGCGCCGGCGGCGCGGACGCTGAGCTGCCGCCCGGTGCGGACGACCTGGGCGACGCCGGCGGTCAGCCGGTCGCGGGTCTCGGGAGTGATGGGCACGGGGGTTCCTCGCCACGGGGTTACTTGCAGACCGCAACCATACAGTCAGTTGGTTGCGGTCTACAACATTTGTGACGGAGGTGACCCCGGCGGGTCAGCGGCCTGCGGTCCGGCCGGTCAGCCCCCCGGCCGGAGCTCCCGCGCGAGGTCGTCCCGCGCCTCACCCAGGCGGTTCAGCCGCGAGAGCAGCTCGGCGAGGGTGGCGACGTCGTCGGCCGGCCAGTCGGCGAGGTCGGACTCCCAGCGGGCCCGCCGCGCCTCGCGGATGGCGGCCAGCCGGGAGGCGCCCTCCTGGGACGTGCGCAGCACCTGGGCGCGGCCGTCGGCCGGATCGGCCTCCCGGGTGACCATCCCCAGCTCGACCAGGGAGGCCACCTGCCGGCTCACCGTGCTCTTGTCCAGGCCCAGCCGGGCGACCAGGTCGCTGGCCCGCAGGGGCCCGCTGTCCTCGAGCAGAGCCAGCAGCCCGTACGCCGCGCCGTCGAGGTCGGGGTGCAGCTCGCGGGACAGCCGGGCGGAGATGGCGCGGGACCGGCGCAGCAGCAACCCGATCTCCCGCTCCACCTGGACGAACGCGTCGTGCAGAGCGCTCCCGCTCACCGCGCTTCCCTCGGACGCCAGACGACCAGCGCCGACGTCGAG
Source organism: Geodermatophilus sp. CPCC 205506 (assembly GCF_051383635.1). Taxonomy (NCBI): domain Bacteria; kingdom Bacillati; phylum Actinomycetota; class Actinomycetes; order Geodermatophilales; family Geodermatophilaceae; genus Geodermatophilus; species Geodermatophilus sp. CPCC 205506. The sequence continues at coordinate 2,850 of NZ_JALPKP010000039.1, forward strand.
GGCCGCATCGGCACGAGGTCGCCGCCGTAGCCGGCCTGGACGGCGGACTCGGCGGCGATCCGCCGGGTCTCGGCGATCTCCAGCTCGGCCAGCAGCTCCCGCACCCGCAGCTGGAGCGCCTCGACCTGCGACTCGAGGTCGATGATCCGTTTGATGCCCGCGAGGTTGACGCCGTCCTCCTGGGACAGCCGCTGGACCTCGCGCAGCAGCGCGACGTCGCGCGGGCTGTACCGCCGGCCACCGCCGGCCGTGCGACCCGGCCGCACCAGGCCCAGCCGGTCGTACTGGCGCAGGGTCTGCGCGTGCATCCCGGCGAGCTCGGCGGCGACCGAGATGACGAAGACCGGGGCGTCCTCGGCGACGGCGCGGCCGGCGTCCTGCCGCGCCCGGCCACCCTCGGCGGGGGCGCTCACCGCGCTCCCCCGCCCTGGACGGCGGCGGTGATCCGGGGCCGCGGGTCGCCGAGCTCGGCGTCGAGCACCTTGACCGCCTCCTGGGCGGCCGGGCTGAGCTTCTTGGGCACGGCCACCTCGACGGTGACCAGGAGGTCCCCCGCCCGGCCCTTGCCCGGCACGCCCCTCCCCCGGACGCGCAGCGTCTGGCCGCTCGCCGTGCCGGGGGGCACCTTGAGCGTGACGTTGCCGTCGAGGGTGGGCACCGTCAGCGTCGCGCCCAGGCTGGCCTCGGCGAACGTGATCGGCACGGTCAGCGTCAGGTCGTTGCCCTTGCGGCCGAACAGCTCGTGGTCGGCGACGTGCACGACGACGAACAGGTCGCCGGCCGGGCCCCCGCGCCGGCCCGGTGCCCCCTTGCCGGCCAGCCGGATGCGCTGGCCGTCCTTGACGCCGGCCGGGATCCGCACCGTGATGGTGCGGGTCTGGGTGGTCACGCCGTTGCCCGCGCAGGTCGGGCAGGGGTCGTCGACCACCTGGCCGGTGCCGCGGCAGTTGCGGCACGGCTCGGAGAAGGCGAACGCGCCCTGGCTGCGGCTGGTGACGCCGGCCCCCTGGCAGACCGGGCAGGTGTGCGGCGAGGTGCCCGGCCGCGCCCCGCTGCCGGAGCAGGTGGGGCAGGTGCCGGGGCTCTGCATCCGCAGCGGCACGGTGACGCCGAGGACGGCCTCGTCGAAGGAGAGGGTCGCCTCGGTCTCGACGTCCTGGCCGCGGGCCGGTCCGGACGCCGCCTGGCTGCGGGCCCGCGCCGAGCCGCCGGTGCCGGCCCCGCCGCCGAAGAGCCCGCCGAACAGGTCGCCGAGCCCGCCGGTGCCCCCACTCCGCGGAGCACCACCGGCGGCGCCGAACAGGTCGCCGAGGTCGAACGGCTGCCCGCCGCCGGCACCGCCGGGGAACCCTCCGGGGAAGCCCGCGCGGGCTCCCGCGCCGCCGGCCCCGAACAGCCGGCGGGCCTCGTCGTACTCGGCCCGCCGCTTGGTGTCGGAGAGGACGTCGTAGGCCTCCGACACGTCCTTGAACTTGGCCTCCGCCTGCGTGTTGCCCGGGTTCTTGTCCGGGTGCAGGTCACGGGCGAGCTTGCGGTAGGCCTTCTTGATCTCCGCGGCGTCGGCGCTCTGGGGGACGCCCAGCGCGGCGTAGTAGTCCTTCTCGATGAAGTCCCGGGTGCTCATCGGGCGCCCTCCTCCCGTCTCAGTCGGACGCCGCCGCCGGGCCCTCGCCCGGCTGCGCCGCGGCGGGGTCGCCGGCCCCGTCCGCCGGCACCGGCGCCGGCGCCGGGGTCTCCGGGTCGGTCACCGCGACCATCGCCGTCCGCAGCACCCGGTCGCCGCGGCGGAAGCCCTGCCGCAGCACCGTCGTGGCCGTCGGGACGTCGACCTCGGCCGAGGTGTCGTGGATGACGGCCTCGTGCAGCGACGGGTCGAAGGGGTCGCCCGCCGTCCCGAACGCCGCCACGCCCAAGCCCTCGAGCAGGCCGAGGACCCGGTCGGCGACCAGCTTGAACGCGCCGGTCAGGTCGCCGTGGTCACGGGCCCGCTCGATGTCGTCGACGATCGGGAACAGCTGCGCGGCGAACCGCTCGGCGGCCTGGTCGACCACCAGCTGCCGGTCCCGGTCCACCCGGCGGCGGTAGTTGGCGTACTCGGCGGTGACCCGCTGGAGGTCGTCCGTCCGCTCCGCCAGCTGGCGGCTCAGGTCGTCGTCCGCCGCCGGCTGCCCGGCGACGGTCTCGTGCTCGCTCATCTGCTCCCCTTGCGCTGCCCAGCTCGGCGCTGGACCCGGCGCGGTCCGGTCGGGCACGTCTGCGCCCGTGCGGGCGCCGGCCGGCTGCTCGCCGGCCGGCACCCGCACGGTGCCGCTGATCGGGTCGATGCGCCGCTTGTCGCGGATGACGACCCGCGGCTCCTCTTCCCTGGCTGTCATCGGCGGTCGTTGTCCTCGTCGACGATCTCGGCGTCGACGACGTCGTCCTCCGTCGTCGTCGTACCCGACGCACCGGCGTCACCGGGGGTTCCCGCGCCGGCACCGGGGCCGGCCTGGGCGCCGGCCGCGCTCGCCTCGGCCTGCTGGGCGTAGAGCGCCCCGCCGACCTCCTGGGAGACGCGGGCGACCTTCTCCTGGGCGGCCTTGATCGCGGCGATGTCGGACCCGCCGAGGGCCGAGCGCAGCTCGGTGAGCGCCTCGCCGAGCTCCTCCTTCTTCTCGGCCGGGATCTTGTCGCCGTTCTCGGCCAGGAACTTCTCGGTCTGGTACTGCAGCGACTCGGCGAGGTTGCGGGTCTCGGCCTCCTCGCGGCGGCGCTTGTCCTCCTCGGCGTGCGCCTCGGCGTCCTTCATCATCCGCTCGATGTCGTCCTTCGGGAGGGCCGAGCCGCCGGTGATGGTCATCGACTGCTCCTTGCCCGTGCCGAGGTCCTTGGCGTGGACGTGGACGATGCCGTTGGCGTCGATGTCGAAGGCCACCTCGATCTGCGGGACACCACGCGGCGCCGGGGGCAGACCGGTCAGCTCGAACATGCCGAGCTTCTTGTTGTAGGCGGCCATCTCGCGCTCGCCCTGGAAGACCTGGATCTGCACGGACGGCTGGTTGTCGTCGGCCGTCGTGAAGATCTCGCTGCGCTTGGTCGGGATCGTGGTGTTGCGCTCGATGAGCTTGGTCATGATCCCGCCCTTGGTCTCGATGCCCAGGGACAGCGGGGTGACGTCGAGCAGCAGGACGTCCTTGACCTCGCCGCGGAGGACGCCGGCCTGCAGCGCGGCGCCGACGGCGACGACCTCGTCGGGGTTGACGCCCTTGTTGGGCTCCTTGCCGCCGGTGAGCTCCTTCACCAGGTCGCTCACGGCCGGCATGCGGGTGGACCCACCGACGAGGACGACGTGGTCGATCTGGCCCACGGAGATGCCGGCGTCCCGGATGGCCTGGTTGAACGGCGCGCGGGCGCGGTCGAGCAGGTCCTGGGTCAGCCGCTGGAACTCGGCGCGGGTGATGGTGACGTCGAGGTGCAGCGGGCCCTCGGCGCCGGCGGTGATGTAGGGCAGGTTGACGTTGGTCGACTGCGCACCGGACAGCTCGATCTTGGCCTTCTCCGCGGCCTCGCGGAGGCGCTGCATGGCCAGCTTGTCCTTGGACAGGTCGATGCCGTTGGACGCGTTGAACGTCCGGACCAGGTGGTCCATGACCTTCTGGTCCCAGTCGTCGCCGCCGAGGTGGTTGTCACCGGCGGTGGCCTTCACCTCGATGACGCCCTCGCCGATCTCGAGCAGGGAGACGTCGAACGTGCCGCCGCCGAGGTCGAAGACGAGGATCGTCTGCTCGGTCTCGCCCTTGTCCAGGCCGTAGGCCAGCGCGGCCGCGGTCGGCTCGTTGACGATCCGCAGGACGTTGAGGCCGGCGATCTCACCGGCTTCCTTGGTGGCCTGGCGCTGCGCGTCCTCGAAGTAGGCCGGGACGGTGATGACCGCGTCGGTCACCGGCTCGCCCAGGTAGGTCTCGGCGTCCCGCTTGAGCTTCTGCAGGACGCGGGCGCTGATCTCCTGCGGGGTGTACCGCTTGCCGTCGATCTCCGGCGACTTCCAGTCGGTGCCCATCTCGCGCTTGACGCTGCGGATGGTGCGGTCGACGTTGGTGACCGCCTGGTTCTTCGCCGACTGGCCGACCAGGACCTCGCCGTTCTTCGCGAACGCGACGACCGACGGGGTGGTGCGCGAACCCTCGGAGTTGGCGATGACCGTCGGCTCGCCGCCCTCCAGGACGGTGACGACGGAGTTGGTGGTGCCGAGGTCGATACCGACCGCTCGAGCCATGGAGATGGCCTCTCTTCCGTGTGTACCGGGGTGGTTCTGTTGTCTGCAGGAGCTGAGTGCCCATCTTGCGCGGGGTCCACTCAACTTTCCTGCCCACCCTAACGGCACCCCGAGCGAAACTGTTCCCGGGGGCCTGTGCGGCCAGCCCTCGTGGCCGTCCTCACCCCGCGGTCGCCGTCCACGCGCCGCACGGCGTGGACGGCGACGGCGAGGTGAGGACGGCGATCCCCAGTCACCGACCCCGTCCACAGATCCGCCCGGGAGCCCTCCCGTCCACCTGGGACAACGGCACGGTCACCGGCGTGCACCCTCTCCTCCGCGCCGTCGCCGAGCGTCAGCACGGCCTGTTCACCGCGACCGACGCCCGTCGTGCCGGGTACGGCGAGCCCGAGATCCGCCACCTCTGCTCGTCGGGCCGATGGGTGCGCGTCCGTCGCGGCGTCTACGTCCCGGCCGACGTCCTCGCGGTCCACGAGGAGGACGGCGGGCGGCACCTCGTGGACGCGGTGGCCGTGCTCCTGAGCATCGACCGCCCGACTGCCGCCCTGAGCCACGGGACGGCTGTCCGCCTCCGCGGGCTGCCGGTGCCGCGGGACCTGGACGCGACCGTCCGCCTCACCGACCCGCTCCAGTGGCGGCGCGGGCCCGGCTACCTCATGACGGCCGCCCGCTCGCCGCCGCCGATGTCACGACGACCGGACCGCTCCGCGTGACGTCGACGTCGCGCTCACTGGTGGACTCCGCACGCGAGTGGCCACTGGCGGACGCGGTGGTGGCGGCCGACGCCGCCCTCCTCGCCGGACGGACGACGAACGCCGAGCTGCAGCGGGTGCTCGACACGGTCCGGCACTGGCCCGGCGCAGCACGCGCCGTGCGGGCGATCGGGCTGGCCGACGGGCGCGCCGAGTCGCCGCTGGAGACCCGGGGCCGGCTGCGCATCGTCGGCGCCGGGTTCCCGTCTCCGGAGCTGCAGGTGGAGATCCGCGTCGCCGGCCGGCTCGTCGCGGTGGTGGACGCCTGGTTCGACGAGGCAGCCGTGGCCGTCGAGTTCGACGGCCGGGTGAAGTACAGCGACCCCTGGCGCGGCCGCACGCCGGAGCGCGTCCTCCGGGAGGAGAAGCGGCGCGAGGACGAGCTGCGGGCGCTCGACGTCCGGGTCGTCCGCATCGCCGACGCCGACCTGGACGCCGGCTGGCCACCCGTGGAGGCGCGTCTGCGGGCGCTGCTCGCGGCACCGGGCCCCGCGGTGCGGTCCTTCTCGGCCACACCGCGGGCCCGCGGTGTGCGCCGTGCCGGATGACCCGTGATCGCCGCCCTCACCTCCCGGGCGCCGCCCTCGCGCTGCACCGCGCCGACGGCGACGGTGCGGTGAGGACGGCAGGCCATGCAGGGGTTACCGGTGAGTAGCCTGTCGGCACGGCGGCTATCGTGCGGACGGTGGTGAGCGCCGTCCGCCCTGCCGGCGTCGGCGGATCAACGGACGCCGCACCGGTGTCCGGGAGGGAAGTCGATGGGCCCCTTGCAGATCGTCCTCGGGACGATCGCGGTGCTGTTCCTCGTCGTGGCGGTCGTGTTCGCCTACCGGGCGGTCCGCGCGATGATCCGGATCATCCGGACCGGGCAGCCGGACGCCACACGGTCCGGCCCCCTCGGCCCGCGGCTCAAGACGTTGGTCACCGAGTCGCTCGGGCACACCCGGATGCTCAAGTGGTCGTCGATCGGCGTGGCCCACTGGTTCGTCTTCGTCGGCTTCTACGGCCTGTTCCTCACCCTGGTCGAGGCCTTCGGTGAGGTCTGGAACCCGGCGTTCCACCTGCCGATCATCGGCGAGTGGAGCCTGTGGAACCTGTTCGCCGACATCATCGGCACCGGCACGATCCTCGGCATCCTGTACCTGATCTACCGGCGCCAGAAGGACCACCCGCGCCGGCAGGGCCGGTCCAGCCGGTTCGCCGGGTCCAACGAGGGCCGCGGCTACTTCGTCGAGGCCGTCGTCCTCGTCGTCGGCGTCTGCATCCTGCTGATCCGGGCGCTGAAGGTCTCCTCCGACCTGACCGAGGCGCCGGCCTGGTCGCACCCGGTCTCCGGCGCCCTGGCGACCGTGCTGCCCGACAGCCCGGACCTGCTGTCGGTCGTCGCCTTCGTCAAGATCGTCGTCTCGCTGATCTGGCTGGTCGTGGTCTCCCGGCTGCTCAACATGGGCGTGGCCTGGCACCGGTTCAGCGCGTTCTTCAACATCTACTTCAAGCGGGAGGACGACGGCGGCGTCGCCCTCGGCCCGCTGCAGCCGATGACCTCCGGCGGCAAGCCGATCGACTTCGAGGACCCCGACGAGGAAGCGATCTTCGGTCGCGGCAAGATCGAGGACTTCACCTGGAAGGGGATGCTCGACTTCACCACCTGCACCGAGTGCGGGCGGTGCCAGAGCCAGTGCCCGGCCTGGAACACCGGCAAGCCGTTGTCGCCGAAGATGCTGATCATGGACCTGCGGGACCACCTGTACGCCAAGGCCCCGTACCTGCTCGGTGAGAAGACCGCCGGCGAGACGGCGCCGGACTACGACGTCCTCAAGCCGAGCGACGAGCAGGTCTGGGCGTCGGGCTACGCCCGCATCGAGGGCACCAACGAGGCCCAGGCGCACCGGCCGCTGGTCGGCACCCTCGAGGAGGGCGGGGTCATCGACCCCGACGTCCTGTGGAGCTGCACGAACTGCGGCGCCTGCGTGGAGCAGTGCCCGGTCGACATCGAGCACGTCGACCACATCGACGACATGCGCCGCTACCAGGTGCTCATCGAGTCCAACTTCCCCTCCGAGGCCGGCGTGATGCTGCGCAACCTGGAGAACCGCGGCAACCCGTGGGGCGTCCAGGCCAGCACCCGCGACGACTGGATGAAGGAGCTGGACTTCGAGGTCCGGCAGGCCGAGAGCCCGCTGCCCTACGAGGTCGAGTACCTGTTCTGGGTCGGCTGCGCCGGCGCCATCGACGACCGCGCCAAGAAGGTCACCAAGGCCGTCGCCGAGCTGCTGCACACCGCCGGCGTCGAGTTCGCCGTCCTCGGTTCCGGGGAGACCTGCTCCGGGGACCCGGCCCGGCGCATGGGCAACGAGTTCGTCTTCCAGATGCTCGCCCAGGAGAACGTCGAGACGCTGAACGGCGTCTTCGAGGGCCGGGTGCCGGGGATGCGCAAGATCGTCGCCACCTGCCCCCACTGCTTCAACTCCCTGGGCCGGGAGTACCCGCAGGTCGGCGGCCACTACGAGGTCGTGCACCACACCCAGCTGCTCGGCCAGCTGGTGGCCGAGGGCCGGCTGACGCCGGTCACCCCGGTCGACCGCAAGGTCACCTACCACGACCCGTGCTTCCTCGGCCGGCACAACAAGGTCTACACGCCGCCCCGGGAGATCCTCGACTCCGTCCGGGGCCTGTCCACCCAGGAGATGCACCGCTGCAAGGACCGCGGCTTCTGCTGCGGCGCCGGCGGTGCCCGCATGTGGATGGAGGAGAAGATCGGCAAGCGGATCAACATGGAGCGCACCGAGGAGGCCCTCGAGCTCGACCCCGACGTCATCTCCACCGCGTGCCCGTTCTGCATCACGATGCTCAGCGACGCGCTGACCACCAAGAAGCAGAACGGCGAGGCGGGCGAGCACGTGGAGGTGCTCGACGTCAGCCAGATCCTGCTGCGCTCCCTGGCCCCGGTCGGCACGCCCGGCACCGGGTCCGGCCCCGACGTGGGCCGGGCGGGCGACGACGTGGCCGGAACCGGCTCGGCGGCGACGGAGCACGGCGCCCAGAACTGAGGAGCACCCCCGCCGGGCCCCGGGTCGTTGCCCGGGGAAACGACCCGGTGGCCGCCGGCCGGGACAGCGGGGGGACCATCGACGGGTGACCCGCACCGCCCCTTCCCTCCCCGCAGCCGCCGCCTCCGGGTCGGACCGCCGCCGGGGACTGCGGTTGATCGCGGTGGCCATCGTGCTCACCGGCTTCAACCTGCGGACGGCGGTCAACAGCGTCGGCCCCGTCCTCGAGGAGCTGGAGCAGGGGCTGTCGATCTCCAGCGGGCTGGCCGGGGTGGTCACCACCATGCCGGTGCTGTGCTTCGCGCTCATCGGCTTCGCCGGCCCGCCGCTGGCCGCGCGGTACCGCGACGGCCACGTGCTCGCCGGCGCGCTGCTGGCCATGGCGGCGGGCACGGTCCTGCGCGTGGTGACCGACGCCTTCTGGCTGTTCCTGGTGGGCACCGTGCTGGCGATGGTCGGCGGGGCGCTCGGCAACGTGCTGCTGCCGAGCCTGGTCAAGCGCTACTTCCCCGAGCGCACCGGGCTGCTCATCGGCGCGTACAGCGTCTCGATGGCCGTCGGCGGGGCGATCGCGTCGGTCAGCGCCGCACCGATCGCCGCCGCGACCGGCGCCGACGGCTGGCGCTGGGCGCTGGGGGTGTGGGCGGTGTTCGCCGCGGTCACCGCCCTGCCCTGGCTCTCCGTGCCGGCCCGCCCGGGGGCCTCGCGGGAGGCGCACCGGCGGGTGCGGATGCGCTCGCTCCTCCGCAGCCGGATGGCGCTGGCGCTCGCGCTGTTCTTCGCGATGCAGTCGATGCAGGCCTACGTCCTCATCGGGTGGACGGCGCAGTACCTGCGGGACGAGGGCCTCAGCGCGGCGACCGCCGGCCTGCTGCTCGGCATCAACACGATCGTCGTCATCCCGCTCAACGCGATCGTCCCGACGCTCACCGTCCGCCCGCACCTGCAGCGGCCGCTGCTGGCCGGCTTCTGCGTCAGCTACGTCGCCGGCTGGGTGGGGCTCATGGTCGCGCCGCGCAGCGTGCCGTGGCTGTGGATGGGCCTGCTCGCGCTCGGCATGGGCACCTTCGCCATGGTGCTGACCCTCATCGGGCTGCGGGCCCGCACGCCGGAGACCACCGCGGCGCTGTCCACCACCACGCAGGGCTGGGGGTACCTGCTGGCCGGGGCGGGGCCGCTGCTCGTCGGCGTCCTGCGCGGCAGCACCGGCAGCTACACCGGCATGTTCGTCGTCGTCCTCGCCGGCGTGGCCGTGCTGGCGGTCACCGGCTGGTTCGTGACCCGCGAGCGGTACGTCGACGACGAGGTGCCCGGCTGGGGGTCGGACGCCCACCACGGCGACGTCATCGAGGTGGCCGGCACGGAGCCGCCGGTCACCGTGCACGTCACCGAGCCGGGCGGCGGGTCTCCGCGCGGGTGAAGTTGCGGAACGACCGGGACGGCGTCGGGCCGCGCTGGTCCTGGTAGCGCGAGCCGTACACCGCCGACCCGTACGGGTGCTCGGCCGGCGTGGTCAGCCGGAACAGGCACAGCTGCCCGATCTTCATCCCCGGCCACAGGGTGATCGGCAGGTTCGCCACGTTGGACAGCTCCAGCGTGATGTGGCCGGAGAAGCCCGGGTCGACGAAGCCGGCCGTCGAGTGGGTGAGCAGGCCCAGCCGGCCCAGGGAGCTCTTGCCCTCCAGCCGCGCGGCCAGGTCGTCGGGGACCGTGACCACCTCCAGCGTGGACCCCAGCACGAACTCCCCCGGGTGCAGCACGAACGGCTCGTCACCGGCGGGCTCGACCAGGGTGGTCAGGTCGTCCTGCTGGAGCGCCGGGTCGATGTGGGTGTACCGCGCGTTGTTGAAGACCCGGAAGTAGCGGTCCAGCCGGACGTCGATGCTCGAGGGCTGCACCAGTCCCTTGTCGTAGGGCTCGATCCCGAGCCGTCCCTCGGCGATCGCAGCCGTGATGTCGCGGTCGGACAGCAGCATGCGCGGGAGTCTAGGGACCGCCCTCCGCTCACCACTCCGGGCGAACCCGCGCCCGGGCCGGTCGACCCGGACGCGGGCGGGAACGGTGGCCGCGCCGGTCCTGCCGACCGGCTGTGCGGTGACCTCCCGGGCACCGTGGGGTCTGACGGTGCGGGCCTGCCGCCGGGGTAGCCTCCCCTCCGGCGTCCGGCCCCGGCCGGACCAGTGGCCGGGCGTGCGACGCGAGCCGCCCCGGCCACCGGCCCAGGATCGGATCGGGGAGGGAAGCCAAGGACGTGAGCGGAGGACCCGACGTACCCTCGGCCCCCGGGGACGGAGAGCTCTTCCGCGACGGCGGCGAGAACGGCCGGCTGATGGCCGCCTTCGACTGGTCGGCCACGCCGCTCGGCCCGGTGTCGGGCTGGCCGGCGAGCCTGCGGCACGTGGTGCGCACCGTCCTCGCCTCCCGCTTCCCGATGATCCTCGCCTGGGGCCCGGGCTACACCCAGATCTACAACGACGCCTACGCCACCCTCATCGGCGCCAAGCACCCCGCCGCGATCGGCGACGACCTGCGGGTCACCCTCGCCGAGGGCTGGGCCGCGCTGCAGGGACCGGTCGAGCACGCGATGGCGGCCCGCGAGCCGTCCTGGATCCCCCAGCTGCTGCTCCTGCTCGAACGGGCCGGCTACCGCGAGGAGACCTACTTCACCGTCTCCCACGCCCCCGCCTTCGGCGACGACGGCCAGGTCGCCGGCATGCACGCGGTGTGCACCGAGGTGACCCGGCAGGTGCTGGCCGAGCGCCGCCAGCGGCTGCTGCACGACGTCGCGTCGTCGGCCGGGCTGCTCGGGGACGACGTCGCCGCCGTCCGGGAGATGACCGGCGCCCTGGCCGGGGACCCGCTCGACGTGCCGTTCGCGGCGGTCTACCTGAGCCGACCCGGCGAGACCGGGCTGCACCGGGCGGCGGTGACCGGGTGCGACGCCGGGCTGCTGCCCGCCGTGGCCGCCGGGCCCGGCGACCTGCTGCCCGCCGAGGTGGCGCGGCTGCGGCTGACCGGCGGCCCGTGGGGCGACCCGGTCACCGCGGCCGTCGCGCTCCCGTTGAACGGTGGCGCCGGCGCGGAGCCGGTGGGGGCGCTGGTCGTCGGCGTCAACCCCAACCGGGCGCTCGACGAGGAGTACCGCTCCTTCCACGAGCTCCTGGCCGGCCAGTTCGCCGGCGCGGTGGTCAACGCGCGGGCCTACGCCGCCGAGCGGTCGCGCGCCGAGTCGCTGGCCGAGCTCGACCGGGCCAAGACCGCGTTCTTCGCCGACGTCAGCCACGAGCTGCGCACGCCGCTGACCCTGCTGCTCGCCCCGATCGGCGACGCGCTGGCCGACGGCGACGCCGCGCTGCCGGACACGGTCCGCGAGCCGCTCACCCTGGCCCTCCGCAACGGGCAGCGGCTGCAGCGGCTGGTCAACGACCTGCTGGAGTTCGTGAGCATCGAGGCCGGCCGCACCGCCGCCGTCCGGGTGGAGACCGACCTCGCCGCCTACACCGCGGAGCTGGCCGGCGTGCTGCGCGCGGCCGCCGAGCGGGCCGGTCTGCGGCTCACCGTCGACTGCCCGCCGCTGCCGCGCCCGGCCTACGTGGACCCGCGGATGTGGGAGAAGATCGTCCTCAACCTGGTCGCCAACGCGGTGAAGTACACCTTCGTCGGCGGCATCGACGTCACCCTGCGGGCGGACGGCGACCGGCTGGTGCTGCGGGTGTCGGACACCGGGGTCGGCATCCCGGCCGCGGAGCTGCCGCACCTGTTCGAGCGCTTCCACCGGGTCGCCGGGTCCGCCGCCCGCAGCCGCGAGGGCACCGGACTCGGGCTGGCGCTGGTCCGCGAGCTGGCCGGCCTGCACGGCGGCACGGTCGAGGCGGCCGGCGCGCCCGGCGTCGGCAGCTCCTTCACCGTCGCGGTGCCGTTCGGGGCCCCCGACGCCGAGGCCGACGGCCCGGCCACGCCGACCACCGGCAGCGCGACCGTGGCCCCGTGGGACGACGACCTCGGCTGGCCGGCGCCGCCCGGTGCCCCCGGGGCGACCGTGCTGGTGGTCGACGACAACGCCGACATGCGCGCGTACCTGACGCGCGTGCTGTCGCGGCACTGGACGGTGCGGACCGCTGCCGACGGCGAGCAGGCGCTGGCCGGCATCCACGCCGCGCGGCCCGACGTCGTCCTGACCGACGTGATGATGCCGGGCCTGGACGGCTTCGGCCTGCTCCGCGCGCTGCGGTCTGACCCCGCGACCCGCAGCGTGCCCGTGGTCATGCTCACCGCGCGGGCCGGCCAGGAGGCCGCCGTCGAGGGGTTCGACGCGGGCGTGGACGACTACCTGCCCAAGCCGTTCGAGTCCGCCGAGCTGGTCGCGCGGCTGCGGACGGTCCTGGACCGCGCTGCCGGCCGCCCGACGAGCGGCGCGCCCCCGGCCGTCCCGGCTCTCCGTCCGGCGATCCTGCGGCCCGAGCCGGCGGGCGGCCCGCCGCGGTCCCGCCGTCCGCTGGCCTCCGACCCCGAGACCTCCCCCGAGGCGACGCCGGTGAGCGGCCGCTGGCGCTTCCCGTCGACCACCGCCTCCGTCCCGGCGCTGCGCCGGCGGCTGCGGGCGCTGTTCGCCGAGGCGCGGCTCGGCGAGGACCTCGCCTACGACCTGGTGCTGGCCACCTGCGAGGCGGCCACGAACGCCGTCGAGCACGCTCAGGACCCGGCCGAGCCGTACATCGACGTCGCCGCCGAGGTCGTCGGCGGGCGGGTGGAGATCGCCGTCCGCGACTACGGCCGGTGGCGGGAGCGGGTGCCGAGCATGGACCGCGGCCGTGGCTCGATGCTGATGAGCGCGGTCGGCGAGATCACCGCCACCCCGAGCCCGGCCGGCACGACGGTGGTCATCCGCACGGCCTGAGGCGAGCGGGGGGCCTGCTCACGCCCTCCGGGGCTCTCCGGTAAGCTCGGCACGTCCCCGCGGGTGTAGTTCAATGGTAGAACATCAGCTTCCCAAGCTGACAGTGCGAGTTCGATTCTCGTCACCCGCTCTCCTCGCCTCTCCGGGCGGCCGCGCCTCGTCCAGGAGGTCCCGGTTCCCGTCTCCCTCCCGCCGGCCACGGCGCTCGTCCCGCGGCTGCGCGCCGCCGGCTGCGTCTTCGCCGAGGAGGAGGCCGCCGTCCTGCTGGCCGACGCCGCCGACGCCGGCCACCTCGAGGCCCTGCTCGCGCGCCGGGTGGCGGGCGAACCCCTGGAGACGGTGCTCGGCTGGGCGGCGTTCTCCGGGCTGCGCGTGGGCGTGGAACCCGGCGTCTTCGTGCCCCGCCGCCGCACCGAGTTCCTCGTCGAACGGGCCGTCGGCCTGCTGCGCGGCACGGACCGGCCGGTCGTGGTGGACCTGTGCTGCGGCTCCGGGGCCGTGGGGCTGGCGATCGCCTCCACGCGCGGCGGCGTCGAGCTGCACGCCGCCGACATCGACCCGGTGGCGGTGCGCTGCGCCCGGCGCAACCTCGCGCCCGTCGGTGCCCGCGTGCACCGCGGCGACCTCTACGCCGCGCTGCCCGGGCACCTGGCCGGCCGGGTGGACCTGCTCGCGGTCAACGCCCCGTACGTGCCGACGGCGGCGATCGCGGGCATGCCCCCGGAGGCGCGCGACCACGAGCCCCGGTCCGCCCTGGACGGCGGAGCCGACGGCGTCGACCTGCACCGCCGGGTCGCGGCCGAGGCGCGGCGGTGGCTCGGTCCCGGCGGCACCCTCCTCGTGGAGACCAGCGCCGCGCAGGCCCCGCTGACCGCGGCCGCCGTCGAGGCCGGCGGACTGTCCGCGGAGGTCGCCCGGGACGACGACCGGGACGCGACCGTCGTCGTCGGCGTATCCCGCGGCCAACTGTGTGTGGCCGGTCACACAGCGGAGTGACACGCACAGCGCGCCTTCCGGAACGGTCCCGTAACCCCTGAACCGGCGGCCGGTCAGGCCCTTGGTCCCTGCCGTCCCCCCGCGCCGGCGGCCACGATCCCTGCCAGACCGACGCGCGCCGGCTCAACGGAGAGCCGGTGACACGGCGGCGGCCACCACGGCCGTCCGGCAGTCGGACGACGGCGCATCAGCGCACTGGGGGCGACATGCCGGAGGACAGGGTGCCCGAGACGGCGCAGCCGCTCGCCGCGGAGGCCGAGGGCGCGGAGGAGGCCAGGCCGCGCGTGGAGCCGATGCGGCTGAGCCCGCTGCTCCCCCGCCGGCAGAGCCCCTGGCTGATCGTCGACGTCGACGGCTCACCGCACGGCCACGGCGCGCTGGTGTGGGCCCTGCGCGAGGCCGCCCGCCGCGAGGCCACCGTGATCGCGGTCAGCGTCCTCGACGGGGACGACGAGGACCCGCTGAGCGGGCTGACCCGCCCGTCGCGCCCGGCCGTGGCCGCCGCCCTGGAGCGGCTGGAGGCCCAGGTCCTGCGGGCCATCGCCGAGACCGGCGTGGTCGGGCGCACCCGCACCACCGTCCTGGAACGACCGGTCTTCGACGCCCTGACCAGCGCCGCCCGGGGAGCCGACCTGGTCGTGGTGGGCGAGCACGGCAAGACCCTGCTGCGGCCCGCCGTCCCCCGGCTGCCCGCCCGTCGCCTGGCCCGAGGCGCCTGACGGAGGCCGGTACGCCCATCCCGACGACTGCCGCCCCCTCGACGGCCGGGCCGTGACCCCGCCCGGTCCTCTCCCGCGTGACGCCTCTCCGGCCGCGGTGCCCCTGCTGGCCGCCGGCGTGCAGGCGGCGGCGCACAGCGACCACCTCGAGGCGACGCTGGAGGGCGTCGTCCGCGTGGCCGTCGAGCAGGTCGACGCCACCTTCGGCGCCCTGGGCGTGCTCGATCGCGACGGCACGGCGATCGAGCGGTTCGTGGTGGTCGGGATGGACGCCTCCGACCGTGACCGCATCGGCCGGCTGCCCACCGGGGCAGGCGTGCTCGGCGTGCTGACCCACACGCCGTTGCCGCTGCGCCTGGAAGACCTGCGGGAGCACCCGCAGTACCTCGGTTTCCCCGACGGGCACCCGCCGATGGACAGCTTCCTCGGCGTGCCGGTGCGCGTCGGAGGCCGGGTGTTCGCCAACCTCTACCTGACCGCCCGGCGCACGGGGGGACCGTTCACCGCGGCGGACGAGAAGGCCGCCCAGGCGCTGGCCACGGCGGCCGGCCTGGCGATCGAGAGCGCCCAGCTGTACGAGCGGGCCGAGCACCGGCGGGCCTGGGCCCAGGCGGGCAGCGACATCGCCACCGCGCTGCTGTCCGGCGCCGACCCCGACACCGTGCTGCGGTCCATCGCCCAGCGGGTCGCCGCGCTGGCCGCCGCCGACACCGCGGGCGTCCTGGTGCCCAGCCCCGGAGCCGACGACGCCCTCACGGTCGTCGCGGCCGTCGGCCTGGACGACGAGGACGTCGAGGGGGTGCGGGTGCCCCTGGCCGACAGCCAGCTCGGCGCGGCGCACCGGTCCGGGGTCCCCCGGCTGATCGACGACGCGAGCTCGACGGCCCCCGGCGGCGGGCGCGACCCGGTGCTCAGCGAGCTGGCCCGGGACTACGGGCCGACGCTGATGATCCCGCTCGGTGGCCGGCCGGCGCTGGGCACCGTGGTGGCGATGCGGCTGCGCGGCCGGGAGCCCTTCCAGCCGGCGACCCTCGAGCTGGCCTCGGTCTTCGCCGCCCAGGCCGCCGTCGCACTCGAGCTGGCCCGCACCCAGCAGCGGGAGCGCCGGCTGCAGGTGGAGGCCGACCGCGACCGGATCGCCCGCGACCTGCACGACCACGTCGTCCAGCGGATCTTCGCCACCGGCCTGGCGCTGGACCGGATCAGCCGGTCGCTCACGGAGAGCCATCCGGAGGCGGCCGCGCGGCTCGCCGAACGGGTCGACGAGCTCGACGGCACGATCGCCCGCATCCGCTCGGCCATCTTCGAGCTGCACGAGGCCGACGACGCCTCGCCGGACGCCGTCCGCACGCGGATCGTCGACGTCGTCCGGTCCATCACCGGCGGGCACGGCCTCCGGCCCGACGTCCGGCTGCGCGGCGGCTTCGAGGACCTGCCCGCCGTGCTGATCCCCGACGTGGTGGCCGTCGTGCGGGAGCTCGTGACCAACGTCGTCCGGCACGCCCGGGCGAGCCGCGTCACCGTGACGCTCACCGTGGACAGCGAGGTGCGCGTGGTGGTGACCGACAACGGGGTCGGGCTGCCGGCGGTCACCGTGCGCAGCGGGCTGACGAACCTGGCCGACCGCGCCGAGCGGCACGGCGGCCGGCTGACCACCTCCGCAGGTCCGGCGGGGACCCAGGTGCGCTGGTCGGTGCCGATGCCCGCGCCGGACGCCTGAGCGGGGTCAGCCCGACGGGTCGAGCCGGTCCCGCAGCTCCGTGGCGAGGATCGCCGCCTGGGTGCGCCGCTCGAGGCCGAGCTTGGCGAGCAGGTGGCTGGTGTAGTTCTTCACCGTCTTCTCGGCCAGGCCCATGCGCTCGCCGATCTGCCGGTTGGTCAGCCCCTCGCCGATCAGCGTGAGCACCGTGCGCTCCTGCTCGGTCAGCACCGACAGCCGGCGGTCCCGCTCGGCCGGCCGCCGGCGCGACGGGGTCGGCGCGGGCATCCCGACGTCGGCGCCGAACAGCGTCCCCCCGTCGGCCACCGTCCGCACCGCCGAGACGAGGGCGGACCCGCGGACCTGCTTGAGGAGGTACCCCGAGGCGCCGGCCTCGACCGCCGCGGCGACGGCGTCGTCGTCGGGGTAGCTGCTCAGCACGAGGAAGCGCAGCTCGGGGTGCTGGTTCCGCAGCGTGCGGCAGACCTCCGCGCCGTCGCCGTCGGGCAGGCGCATGTCGACGACCGTGACGTCGGGCAGGACCGCGGGCACGCGGGCCAGCGCCTCGGCGACCGACCCCGCCTCCCCGACCACGGTGATGTCGGCGTCCTCCTCGAGCAGCTCCGCCACCCCGCGCCGGACCACCTCGTGGTCGTCCACGAGGAAGACACGAACCCCGGCGCCCGGTTCCACCGCGCCCCCTCCGGAGAGTGATCCAGCTCACAGAGCGTACTGGGCGGTCCGCGTTTCCTCGATCAGGGGTCGAGCAGCAGCGCCGCGTAGAGCGTCAATCCCGGCCCGAAGGCCATCGCCACGACCGGCCCGTCGACGTCGGCGAGCTGCTCGAGCACCAGGAGCACCGTCGCCGAGGAGCAGTTGCCGTGCTCGGCCAGCACGTGCCGGGACGCGGCCAGCTGGGACTCGGCCAGCCCGAGCTCGTCCCGGACGACGTCGAGGATGCGCGGGCCACCCGGGTGCACCGCCCACCCCGCGACGTCCTGGGGACGCAGGCCCGCGCCGGTGAGCAGCTCGTCGACGACGTCCCCCACGTGCCGGGAGAGCACGTCGGGAACCCGCGGGGACAGGCCCATGCGGAAGCCGAGGTCGGTGACGTCCCAGGTCATGTGGTCGGCGGTGGAGGGGTCGGTGCGGGCGACCACCGCGGCCAGCCGGCGGCCCCGGGCCGCACCCGGCTCCAGGACGACGGCGGCCGCGGCGTCGGAGAACAGCGCGTGCGCGACGACCTGCTCCAGGTCGGCCTGCGCCGGCTGCACGTGCAGGCTGGTCAGCTCGCAGCAGAGCAGGACGGCGGGGCGCGAGCGGGCCGTGACGTAGTCGCCGACCGCGGCCAGGCCCGGGATCGCCGCGTAGCAGCCCATGTGACCCACGTGCAGCCGCTGCAGCCCGGGCGGCATGCCGAGGTCGCTGGCCAGCCGGATGTCCAGCCCCGGCGTGGCGTACCCGGTGCAGGTGGCCACGGCGAACAGGCCGACGTCCCCCGGCGCCAGGCCGGCGGAGTCCAGCGCCCCCGCGACGGCCTGCTTGCCCAGCGGCAGCGCCTCCTGGATGTAGCGCTGCATGCGGGCGCCGGTGCCCCAGGCGCTGAGGTCCTCGTCCATCGGGTTGGCCACCGCGTGCCGGCGGCGCACCCCGGCCGAGGCGAAGATCCGGCGGGCCGCGCGCACGCCGGCGTAGTGCTCGGCGAAGAAGCCGTCCCAGACCGCGTCCTGCTCGATGGTCGTCGGCAGCGCGGCGCCCGCGCCGGTCACGACCGCGGTGCTCACCAGTGCCGCTCCGCGGCGCACGGGCTCGGCGTCATGGCCCCGACGGTACGTGCGACCTGGGCCTTCCGCCGCCTCACCGCTTGCGCCCGTACCCGGCGAAGACGACCGCGGTCGAGCGGATCGGCTTCATCCGGACCGTCCGGCGGCGGCCGAGTCGCCAGGCGATCGCCTCGCGCACCGAGGGTCGCAGCCCCACCAGCCGGAGGTCCAGGCCCACCGAGTCCGCGGCGGCCAGCAGGGCACGCCGGTCCACGAACAGCGCGGGGTCGTGCAGACCCGGCGGGGGGCCGCCGGGCAGCCGCTCGGCGACGGTCACCATGAGGAAGCGCCCGATCCGGGTCGCCGCCAGCGCGTCGACGACGAGCGTGCCGCCCGGGCGCAGCAGCCGGGCGCACTCGGCCAGCACGGCGGCGTCGTCCGCGACGTGCTCGAGGATCTCCCCGGCGACGACGACGTCCGCGCACCCGTCGGCCAGCGGGACGGCGGTCACCGAGCCCTGCACGGCCAGGACACCGTGTCCGCGGGCCACCGCCACGCAGCTGTGCGTGAGGTCGACGCCCACGTGCACGTAGCCCAGGCGGGCCGCGTGCGGGGCCATCAGGCCACCGCCGCAGGCGAGGTCGACCAGGACCGCGCCGGGTGCCGCCGGCGGGATGTGGTCGGCGCGGGAGGCGGCCAGCCAGTGCAGCGCGGCGAGCCCGCCCGCGTCCTCCCACCACTGGTCGGCGAGCAGGTCGTACTGGGCCGGGTCGTTGCGGCGCAGGCCGGTCATGGCAGCCGGTCCTACCAGGTGTCGGGCCCGGGCGGCTGCGGTACCGCAGCGCCGTGGCGCGGAGACGGACGGACGTGGACGGGACCGCGGTGGCCCGGGGACAGACGCCCGAGGAGGTGCTGGACCGCAACCTCGCCGAGCTGCTCCAGGAGATGCGGGTGGTGATCACCGGCGTCCAGGTGCTGTTCGCGTTCCTGCTGACGATGGCGTTCACCGCCCGCTTCGAGGAGCTGGGGACGTTCGGGACGACGGTCTACACGGTCACCCTGCTCAGCACCGCGAGCGCGACCCTGCTGCTGATCGCCCCGGTCTCCTTCCACCGCACGCTGTTCCGTCAGCAACGCAAGGCCGAGCTGGTCGCCTTCGCCGACGCCACCCTGCTGATCGGCCTCGCCCTGCTGTTCCTCGGCATCGCCAGCGCCGTCCTGCTCGTGCTCGACGTCGTCCTCGGCCGCGGCCCGGCGATCGCGGGGTGCGCCTTCGTCGTGCTGCTCGGCACGGTCGCCTGGTACCTGTTCCCCCTCCGGCACTGGCGCAGGCACGAGGGCTGAGGCGGTCTGGTACAGCTGACCCGTGTCCGTCACCGTCGTCGGCAGCCTCAACGAGGACGTGCTCGTCCGTGTCGACCGGCTGCCCGGTCGCGGGGAGACCGTGATCGGCCGGGACACCGCGCTCGCCCCCGGGGGCAAGGGCGCGAACCAGGCCGCGGCGGCCGGGCGCCTGGGCGGGACGGTGGCCATGGTGGGCCGGGTGGGCACCGACCCCGCCGGGGAGCGCCAGCTCGCCGCGCTGGCCGACGCCAGCGTCGACGTCGGCCACGTGCGGCGCACGCCGGACGCGCCCACGGGCAGCGCCACCATCCCGGTCGAGGACGGCAGCGGCGAGAACCTGATCGTCGTGGTGCCGGGGGCCAACGGGGCGCTCGAGCCCGGGGACGTCGACGTCCCGCCGGTCCGCGAGGCCCGGGTGGTGCTGCTCCAGCTGGAGGTCCCGCTGGCCACCGTGCAGGCCGCGGCCGAGGTCGCCCGCGGCACCGTCGTCCTCACCCCAGCACCGCCCCGGCCGCTGCCCGCGGCGCTGCTGGCGCGGGTGGACGTGCTGGTGCCGAACGAGCACGAGCTGGTCCAGCTGGCCGGCGCGGCACCGGCCGACCGCTCGCCGGAGGAGCTCGCCGCGCTGGCCCGGACCCTGCGGGCCGCCACGGTCGTGGTCACGCTCGGCGCCCGAGGCGCGCTGCTCGTGGCCGCCGACGGCCCGGCGCTGCTGCAGCCGCCACCCCCGGTCGAGCCGGTGGACACCACCGGTGCCGGCGACTGCTTCTGCGGCGCGCTCGCGGTCGCGCTGGCCTCCGGCGCCGCACCGGACGAGGCGGTCGCCGCCGCAGTCACGGCCGCGGCGCTGTCGACCACCGGGCCCGGCGCCCGCGGCGCGCTGCCGGACGCCGACGCGGTGGCGCGGTCGCGCGCCCGGCTGCCCGCGGCCGCCGAGCTGCGGGGTTGAGCCACCGGTCCGCCGGGCACAGGCCGGGCGAGGCCCCCGACCGAGGAGGACGACGATGACCGACCCGGACCGACCGCCGCGCAGCGCCGAGCGCGCCGAGGGGGACCCGCCCGACGAGGAGCCGGGCGACGGCCGCACGCCGCACTCCGGGGATCCCGCCGAGGGCCAGGACCTCCCCGACGAGGGCGCCGGCGCCTCCTGAGCCGCTGGCGGGTGGGGTGGCGGGTGCGGCAGGCTCGGCAACCGTGCTGCTCGACGCCGCCCTGCCGGCCGACCTCGACGACGTCCCGGCGATCGCGCGCGACCTGGAGGAGCGCGGGTACGCCGGCGTCTGGACCTCCGAGACCGCGCACGACCCCTTCCTGCCGCTGCTCCTCGCCGGCCGGGCCACCACCCGGCTCCAGGTGGGGACGGCGATCGCGGTGGCCTTCGCCCGCTCGCCGATGACCGTGGCGACCACCGCCCACGACCTGCAGCGCCACACGCACGGCCGGTTCGTGCTCGGCCTGGGCTCGCAGGTGCGCGCGCACGTGGAGCGGCGGTTCTCCATGCCCTGGAGCGCGCCGGTGCCGCGGATGCGGGAGTACGTCGCCGCGCTGCGGGCCATCTGGGCGGCCTGGCAGCAGGGCACCCGGCTGCGCTTCCAGGGCGAGCACTACCGGCACACCCTGATGACGCCGGTGTTCACCCCCCGGCCGCACGAGTGGGGCGGCCCGCCGGTGCACCTGGCGGCGGTCGGGCCGGCGATGACCCGGCTGGCCGGTGAGGTGGCCGACGGGCTGCTCGCCCACTCGTTCACCACCGCCCGCTACCTGCGCGAGCGCACCCTGCCGGCCCTGGCCGAGGGGCTCGCGGCCGCCGGCCGCACCCGCGACGCGGTGACCGTGAGCCTGCCGGGCTTCGTCGTCACCGGCGCGACCGAGCCCGAGCGCGCCGAGTCCGCCGCCGCGACCCGCGCGACGATCGCCTTCTACGGCAGCACGCCCGCCTACCGCCCGGTCCTCGAGCTGCACGGCTGGGGCGCGCTCGCCGACGAGCTGCACGCCCTGTCGGTCGGCCGCCGCGAGGACCGGTGGGACGCGATGCGCGACCTGGTCGACGACGACGTCCTGGGGGCGTTCGCCGTCGTCGCCGACCCCGCGGACGTCGGACGCGAGGTCAGGGCGCGGTTCGAGGGGCTGGTCGACCGCTTCAGCGTGTACGCCGCGGCGCCGTCCCGGCTGGACCTGTGGGAGCCCCTGGCCGCCGCGCTGCGGTGATCGGCGGACTCCGCGATGCACGCAGAGTGACTGATCTCTCAGCGTTTCGGCTTCAACTCACCGCATCGGGTCTGTTTCCGACACGCCCGTTCGGGGGACGCTGAGTGGCATGGAGGACACGCACAGCGAACCCCGAGTAACTGACGGAACGCCCACCGGGCAGCAGGCCGACGAGTCGCAGGCTCGACAGGCCTCCGCCGTCCAGCTGGGCCGGATGCTGGCCAACCCCCGCCGGGTGCGCCGGGCCTGAACCCCGCGGGGATCGGTGGTCGCCGGACGAGCACGCATCGTCACACGGGTCCCACCGATCCCCGGGGTCCCGGCCTGCTCGGGAACCCCTCGTCACTCACTGCAACCATCCGTCGGGGGGACCCGGCGTGCCGCGAACTGATCCGTCACGCGCTGGGGCAGCATCCGGTCCGTGACCGCAGCCGCCCTCCCTCTCGCCGCCGACGACGCCGTGGCTCCTCTCCGCCGGAGCCGGGCCGAGCGGCAGACCATCGTCCTGGACACCGCCGAGCGGCTGTTCGCCACGCGCAGCTCCCGCAGCGTCGGCATGGACGAGCTGGTCCGCGAGACCGGCCTGGGCAAGATGACCGTCTACCGGCTCTTCAAGAGCAAGGACGACCTGGTCGGCGCCTACCTCGCCCGCAAGGCCGCGACCGTCCTCGCCTTCGTCGACGCCGAGCTGGTCCGCCTGGAGGGCGACGCCCGCGCCGCGCTCCTCGCGGTCGTCGACGCCGTCGAGCGCGACGTGACCCGCGCCGGCTTCCGCGGCTGCCCGTTCACCAACGTCAGCAGCGAGTACGACGACCCGCAGCACCCGGCCCGCAGCGCCGCCGCCGACTACAAGTTCGAGCTGCACGCGCGGCTGGAGCGCCTGGCCGACCAGCTCGTGCCGGGTGCCGGCGAGGACCTCGCCGCCCAGATCCACCTGATCATCGACGGCATGTACCTCTCCGGCGGGCTGCTCGGGCCCGACGGCCCGGCCGCGCACGGCCGCGAGCTCGCCGAGCGGCTGGTCGACGCCGCGGTCGCCGGTCGCTGACCTGCGGCCGGACCGGTCGCACCGCACGATGGGGCGGTGAGCACCGACCGCAGCCGGCCCGACCTCGACGACACCACCGTGGAGGGCCTCGGCAAGCTCTCCGAGGCCCTCGAGACCATCGAGCAGGCCCGCGGCCAGCTCTACGGCTTCCACCAGCACTCCGGCAAGGCCGACCTCCTGCTCCAGCACGCCGTCGAGCTGTTCCGCACGGCCGGCCACACCCGGCTGGCCGACGACCTCGACCGCGACCTGGTGGGCCGCAACGTCGTCGCCGACCGCTGGACCTTCCAGATCGTCGAGGACTACGACGCCAACTACTGGTCGGTCTTCCGCGACTTCGACGAGCGCGCCCGCACCGAACTCGCCGGCGGCGACCGGCACGTCTACGAGGCCCGGATGAAGCAGCGCGAGCGGACCAGGGGCCACCCCCGCCACGAGGCCGGCCCCGTCCTCGAGGAGTGACGGGAGCGATCCCCTCGGTCGCCGGGCCGGCCGGCAGCCCGCAGACTCGGCTCCATGACCATGCCCGAGCCCGACGCCGAGCGCGACGCCCAGCCCCTCGGTGCCGAGGTGGCGCCGCCGGCCGACCCGGAGTCGCAGGGCGGTGCGGACGGACCGGCCGCCGGCACCGCCGGCCCCAGCTACCCGCCCGGCGAGACCGAGCCCGACGCCCGCGGCTGATCGTGCACCCGGGGCAGGTGACCAGGAGAATCGACCTGTGACGTCTCCCGGCCCCGATCCCCTCCGCGCGCCGTCCGGCAACGCCGCCCCGACGTCCTCGGGCGGCGTCCCCGGTCCGGCGACCGGACCGGCTGCCGCCGGCGCGCCGGCCCCCACCGCCGGCCGGACGACGTCGTCGGCGCGCGCGGCGGGCCGGACGGTCGGCCGTTCCCTCGCGCTGGCGCTGCTGGTGTTCGTGACCGTCCTGCTCGTGCTGTTCGTCGTCTTCAACACCCAGACCGTCGGCGTGAGTCTGGTGTTCGGGAACGTCGACCTGCCGCTGGTGGTGGCGCTGCTCATCGCCGCCGCCCTCGGCGGGCTGCTGGTCTGGCTGGCCGGCCTGGTCCTGCGCGCCCGCCGCCGCACCCGCTGAGGACCCCTCCCGGGGGACTCCCGGGGTCGGTGCTTGCTCTGGTTACCCGCCGGTAATACCGTTTGTTACCGGCGGGTAGAAGCCCGCTGAGCAGCACGGAGCACGGGAGCCACGCGCATGAGCCACTACACCGCGAACCTGCGGGACCTCGAGTTCAACCTCTTCGAGTTCCTCGACACCAAGGACGTCTTCGGCACCGGGCCGTTCGCCCAGATGGACGCCGGGACCGCGCGCGGCGTGCTCACCGAGATCCGCCGGCTCGCCGAGGGGCCGCTCGCGGCGTCCTTCACCGACGCCGACCGCAACCCGCCGGTGTTCGACCCCGCCACGCACTCGGTCACGCTGCCCGAGTCGTTCAAGAAGTCGGTCCAGGCGATGCACGACGGCGAGTGGTGGCGGCTGGACCTGCCCGAGGAGCTCGGCGGCGTCGGCGCGCCGGCGGCGCTGGCCTGGGCGGCGTTCGAGATGGTGCTGGGCGCCAACCCGGCGGTGTTCATGTACGGCTCGGGCCCCGCCTTCGCCGCGACGCTGCACGAGCTGGGCACCCCCGACCAGCGGCGGCTGGCCGAGCTCATGATCGAGCGCGGCTGGGGCGCCACGATGGTGCTCACCGAGCCCGACGCCGGCTCCGACGTCGGCGCCGGCCGCACCAGGGCCGTGCAGCAGCCCGACGGCTCCTGGCACGTCACCGGCGTGAAGCGGTTCATCACCTCCGCCGAACACGACCTGTCCGACAACATCGTGCACCTGGTCCTGGCCCGCCCCGAGGGCGCGAAGCCGGGCACCAAGGGCCTGTCCCTGTTCGTCCTGCCCAAGTTCCACGTCGACCTGGCGACCGGGGAGCTCGGCGAGCGCAACGGCGTGTACGTCACCAACGTCGAGAAGAAGATGGGACTGAAGGTCTCCACGACGTGCGAGGTGACCTTCGGCGACGGACCGGTCCCGGCCCGGGGCTGGCTGGTCGGCGACGTGCACGACGGCATCGCCCAGATGTTCCGGATCATCGAGTACGCCCGCATGTTCGTCGGCACGAAGGCCATCGCGACGCTGTCGGCCGGCTACCAGGTGGCGCTGGACTACGCCAAGACCCGCGTTCAGGGTGCCGACCTCACCGCGACCAGCAAGGACGCGCCCCGGGTGACGATCACCCACCACCCCGACGTCCGCCGCTCCCTGATGCTGCAGAAGTCCTATGCCGAGGGCATGCGGGCGCTGTACCTGTACGCGGCCAGCTTCCGCGACCGGCTGACCGAGGCCGAGGCCGCCGGGAGCGCCGACGGCGAGGAGGCCCGGCTGGCCGCCCGCGTCCACGACCTCCTGCTCCCGGTGGTCAAGGGCTTCGGCTCGGAGCGGGCCACCCAACTGCTCACCGCGGAGTCGCTGCAGACCCTGGGTGGGTCGGGCTACCTGCAGGACTACCCGATCGAGCAGTACATCCGCGACTCCAAGATCGACACCCTCTACGAGGGGACGACGACGATCCAGGGCCAGGACTTCTTCTTCCGCAAGATCGTCAAGGACGGCGGCGTCGCGCTGACCTGGCTGGCCGGCCGGATCCAGGCCACGATCGACGGCGAGGCGGGCGAGGGCCGGGCGGGCGACGGCTGGGCGGGCGACGGCCGGCTCAAGGAGGAGCGCGGGCTGCTGGCCGCAGCGCTCGGCGACGTCCAGTCGATGCTGACCGCGATGTTCGGCCACCTGGCCGCGGCGCAGGAGGACATCACCTCGCTGTACAAGGTCGGCCAGAACACCAGCCGGCTGCTGCTGGCCACCGGCGACCTGGTGACGGCCTGGCTGCTGGTCCGCCAGGCCGAGGTGGCCCTGACCGCGCTGGCCGGGACGGTCGGCGAGCGGGACCGGCGCTTCTACGAGGGCAAGCTGGCCGCCGCCCGCTTCTTCTGCACCCAGGTGCTGCCGCGGCTGGCCTCGGACCGGGTCGTCGTCGAGAACACCGACAACGCGCTGATGGAGGTCGACGAGGCGGTCTTCTGACCCGCGCCCGCCCTCCTCGGACTTTCCGCGCGGAGAGTCCGGGGGGGGCATGGCCGGGCTCCGGCCCGGGCATGAGCGGGGGACACCGCCGTCGCAGAGGAGGCTCCCGTGACCGATCCCCAGGGCAGCGACCGGATCCAGCAGGGCGTCCCGACCGCGTCGGGCACCGGGGACGACAGCAGCACCGGTACCGGCTTCGACGACGTCCCCCTCACCCGTGAGGAGGCCGTCGAGCGCGACGCGACCCAGCCCGACGACCTGCCGGCCAAGGCCGAGTCCGACCCCGCGCGGGCCGAGCGCGGCGGGGCCGGCGGCGCCCTCTGACCCCCGACCACCAGCGACGCGGAGGACCACGATGAGCGAGCCCGACCCCACCGGCTACGGCGAGTCCGCCGACACGGCGGACGCCCCGTCCAGCAGCAACCTCGTCGACGGCGTCCCCGGCGAGGACCGGGCCGACGCCGGCGAGCAGGACACCGTCCTCACCACGGACGACGACGCCCAGCGCGACGACCTGCCCACCCGCCCCGGCAACAGCGCGGGCTGAGGCGGAACTCCTCAGATCCACCCGTGCCGGCGCGCCGCCTCCACGGCGGCGTGCCGGTTGGGCGCGCCCAGCTTGGCCGCCGCCGCCGACAGGTGGTTGCGGACCGTGCCGGGTGACAGGTGCGCCCGGGCCGCGATCTCCTCGACCGGCGCGCCCCCGGCCGCGAGCTCCAGGACGTCGGCCTCCCGCGGGGTCAGCGGGCTGTCGCCGGCGCTGATCGCCTCGGCGGCGAGCTCCGGGTCGACGTAGCGGCCGCCGCGGTGCACCGTCCGCACGACGTCGGTGAGCACCGGCGCGCTCACCGTCTTGGGCAGGAACCCCCGCACCCCTGCCTCCAGCGCCCGCTTGAGGTGCCCGGCCCGGCCGTGCCCGGTGACGATGACGACCGCGCAGCCGGGCACCGCGGTCGCCAGCTCGCCGGCCACGGTGATCCCGTCGCGGTCGGGCATCTGCAGGTCGAGGACGGCGACGTCCGGGGTGTGCGCCCGGGCCATGGCCAGGGCCTCGGCGCCGGAGGCGGCCTGGGCGACGACCTCGAGGTCCTCCTCCAGGCCGAGCAGCGCGGCCAGCGCCGACCGGATCAGGTTCTCGTCGTCGGCCAGCAGGACCCGGATCACGCCGTCACCCGCACCGGGACGGTCGCGGTGAGCACGAAGCCGTCGGCGACCGGCCGGGCGGTCAGCCGCCCACCGGCGCCGGCCAGCCGCTCGGCCAGACCGGTGAGCCCGCTCCCCCAGCCCCCTGGGACCCCGCTCACGCCGTCGTTGGTCACCTGCAGCTCGGCCTCCCCGCCGGTCGCGCGCAGGGCGATCGTGCAGGACGTCGCCCGGCTGTGCCGCAGCACGTTGGTCACCGCCTCCCGCACCACCCAGCCCAGCGCCGCCTGAACCGGCTCGGGCAGCCCCTCGCCGGCCTCCTCGCCGTCCACCGTGCAGCTCACCCCGGCGGCTCGCAGCACCGAGCGGGCGCCGGCCAGCTCGCCGGCCAGGTCGGTCCGGCGGTAACCCCGGACGACGTCGCGCACCTCCCGCAGCGACTCCTCGGCCACCCGGCTGATGTCGACCAGCTCCTCGGCGGCGCCCTCGCGGCCGCGGCGCACCAGCTCGGCGGCCAGCTGGCTCTTGACCGCGATCGCCGAGAGGTTGCGGCCCATGACGTCGTGCAGGTCGCGGGCGAAGCGCAGCCGCTCCTCGGCGACGGCCAGCTGCAACTGCACGCCGCGGCTGCGCTCCATCTCGCGCACCACGTCGAGCACCCACACCGAGAACCGGAACGCCAGGGCGAGGAACGTGACCGTGGCCCCGACGACGAGGCCGAGGGCCACCGCCACGCCGACGGGGGTGTCCGCCGCCCGGATGGCGAGCCCGGTGACCGCGCCGACGCCGAACCCGGCCCAGGTCAGCAGCGGTGTCGGCCACACCGTGGAGGCCGCGGCAAGGGCCATCGCCAGCGGCATCGCCACACCCCACGCCAGCGCCGGGCTGTCCGGGCCGTCGGCCAGGAACGGCGGCACCGCGGCCACCGCCGTGGCGACGGCGGCACCGAAGGCGGCCAGCAGCGGCCCGCGCGGCAGCGCCCGGCCCTCCTGGTGCGCGGCGAGCCCGGCGCGGGCCAGCAGCACGGCGGTGACGGCCACCGCGACCGAGCCGAGGAGGAAGACCGTCGTCGCCGGCCGGGTCGGCGGCCGCGCGGCCGACCCGACGACGCCGAGCGCCAGCAGCGGGGTCGCCGCCAGCCAGATGTAGAACGACCACCGGGTGTAGAGCTCGATGCGCTGCGGCGCGGAGCGGTCCTCCCACCAGCGGACGACGGTCGGCACGGCGCTCATGCTGCCGTACCGGCCGCGCCCGTCCGGGTCGCCGGAACTCACCTTCGCGGCGCCCAGCGGAACACCCGGCCGGCCACCAGGGCGCCGACGACGGTCCACGCCACCAGCAGCGCCAGCGGGAGCAGCGCCGCGGACCACGCGCCGGCGAGGTCGACCGCCCGGCCGTCCCAGGTCCGCCCGGCCAGGCCGAGCTGGGCCAGCTCCACGACCGGGGCGAGGGGCAGGAGGCGGAGCACGCCGGCCAGTGCCTCGGGGAACGCCGTCAGCGGGAAGAACAGCCCGGACAGCGACGTCGCGACCAGCACCAGCGGCAGCGTGGTGATCTGCGCGCTCTCGGCCGTCCGCGTGAACGACGTGCTGGCAGCGGCGAGCACGCCCATGAGCGCGGCGCCGCCGACGAGGGCGAGCAGCGGCAGGACGACGTCCACCGGCGCCGCCCACTCGCCGATCACGGCCACCCCGACGGCGACCAGCGCGACCTGGGCGACGGTGACCAGCAGGGTGGGCACCGCCGTGCCCAGGAGGATCTCCGGCCCGGTCAGCTCGCCGGTGCGCATCCGCTGGAGCACCAGCTCCTCGCGGCGGGCGACGTAGGTGGTGACCAGGTTGTAGTAGGTGAGGAACACCAGGGTGATGCCGAGCGCGGTGGCGACCAGCTGGGGGCCGCCGGCGGTGGGCAGGCCGATCACGCGCACGGCGGCGACCAGCAGCAGCGGCATGACGACGGAGTTGACGACGGCGGTGCGGTTGCGCAGCAGCAGCCGGGTCTCCGCGGATGCGAGGGCGAGCACGCGGCGGCGGGCGCCGGGAGCGGCGGGGGCAGGGGCGAGGGCGGTCACGACGGTCTCCTGGGTTTCGTGGGGGGCAGGCGGCGACGGTCAGGCGGCGACGGGATCGGCATCGGATGGCTCTGCGTCGGATGGCTCTGCGTCGGCGACGGCGAGGAAGGCCTGCTCGAGCGAGGCGGAGCGGGCCTGCAGACCGGTCAGCTCCACGCGGTGCTCGGCGGCCCAGGTGAGCAGCGCGGTGAGCGCCGGCTGGAGGGCGCGGGTGTGCAGCTCGACGTCCGGGCGGCCGGCGTGGGTCCGCACCGCCGGGAGGGAGGGCAGCGGCGGGGCGTCGGCCGCCAGGGTGAAGGTGATGGTGGCCGGCTGGGTCGAGGCGATCTCCTCGCGGGTGCCGGCCCGCACGATCCGGCCCTCCCGCATGACGGCGATCCGGTCGGCGAGCTCCTCGGCCTCCTCCAGGTGGTGGGTGGTGAGCACGACGGCCGCCCCGTCCCCCACCAGGCCGCGGACCAGCTCCCACACCGTTCGCCGGCTCTCCGGGTCCAGCCCGGTGGTCGGCTCGTCGAGCACGAGCACGCTCGGGTGGCCGAGCAGCGCGAGGGTGAGGTCCAGTCGGCGGCGCTCGCCGCCGGAGAGGCTGCGCACGCGGACACCGGCGCGCCCGGTGAGGCCGACCATCTCCAGCGCCTCGCCGACCGGCCGCGGATCGGTCAGCGTCTGCGCCCAGGTCCGGACGGTCTCGGCCACGGTCAGGTCACCGGGCAGGCCGCTCGACTGCAGCAGGACGCCGAGGTGACGCCGGACGGAGGCCCGCTCGCGCTGCGGATCGCGGCCGAGGACCCGCACCGAGCCGCCGGACGGGGCGGCCAGGCCCTCCAGCACCTCCAGCGCCGAGGTCTTCCCCGCCCCGTTCACCCCGAGCAGCGCCAGGACCTCACCCCGGGCCACCTCTAAGGAGATGCCGCGGACGGCCTCGAAGGAGCCGTAGCGGCGCCGCAGGTCGACGACCTCCACGGCGGGCGGCGCAGGCGACTCCGGCGTCGGGCGCGGCGGGGCGGGCGCGTTGGTCGGGTGCACGGGGACCTCCTCCGGTGCGCCCGCCGGCCGCGGTCGGCCGGTGCTACCGGGCGCACCTCCGAGGCTGCCGCCGTCCCGGCTCCGGCACAGGTGCCGGTTCTCACGACTTCCGGCCGGAACGCCACGGGCCGCCCATGACACGTGTCATGGGCGGCCCGTGGGCGGTGCGACCTCAGACCGAGGTGGGGCGGCGCTCCTTCACCACGACGGCCTTGTCCTCGCCCAGGTCCCGCGTCCGCGTCTCGCTGTAGGACCAGACGGCGATGAGCGTGATCACGGCGCAGGCGACGATGTAGAACCCGACGGCGGCGACGTTGGGTTCGTCGAAGCTGCCCAGCAGGGCCAGGGCGATCAGCGGGGCAGGCGCGCCGGCCACCAGTGAGGCCAGCTGGGCGCCGACCGAGACGCCGGTGTACCGGGCCTTGGTGCCGAACAGCTCCGAGAAGAACGCCGCCTGCGGCCCGTACATCGCACCGTGGAACAGCAGCCCGACGGTGATCGCGACGACGGCGAGGAAGAAGGTCCCCGTGTCGAGCAGCCGGAAGAAGACGAACGCCCACACGCCGACGCCGGCGGCGCCGAACAGGTAGACCGGCTTGCGGCCGATCCGGTCGGAGAGCGCGCCCCACATCGGGATGGTCACCAGGTGCACCGCCGAGGCGATGAGCACCGCGTTGAGCGCGAAGGAGGAGTCCAGCCCGCCGACGTTGGTCAGGTAGGTGAGGCTGAAGGCAGTCAGCAGGTAGAAGGAGACGTTCTCCGCGATCCGCGCCCCCATGGCGGTGAGCACCTCGCGCTTGTAGCGGGTGAGCACCGTGACGATCGGCGCCGCCTCGGCCACCCCGCTCTCGGCCGCCTTGGCCTCGGCCTCCCGCTGGGCCTCGAGGAATACCGGCGACTCGCTCACGCTCAGCCGCACCCAGAGCCCGACGATGATCAGCACCGCCGACAGCAGGAACGGGATCCGCCAGCCCCAGGCCTCGAACGCCTCGTCGGACTGGAAGGTGGCCAGCAGCGCCAGGACGCCGGTCGCCAGCAGGTTGCCCGCGGGGGCCCCGGCCTGCGGCCAGGAGGCCCAGAAGCCGCGGTGCTCGGGCTTGCCGTGCTCCGAGACGATGAGCACCGCGCCACCCCACTCGCCGCCGAGGGCGAAGCCCTGGATCAGGCGCAGCGCGATGAGGAGGACCGGCGCGAGCACGCCGACGCTGTCGTAGGTGGGCAGCAGGCCGATGAGGAAGGTCGCCGACCCCATCATCATCAGCGAGATCACGAGCAGCTTCTTGCGGCCGAGGCGGTCGCCGTAGTGGCCGAAGACCAGCGCGCCGACCGGGCGGGCGAAGAAGCCGACGGCGTAGGTGGCGAAGGCGGCGAGGACGCCGACGAAGTCGTCCTGCTCGGGGAAGAACAGCGGGCCGAAGACCAGCGCCGCGGCCGAGCCGTAGAGGAAGAAGTCGTACCACTCGACGGTGGTCCCGATGATGCTCGCGCCGACGACGCGGCCGAAGCGCGCGCCGGAGTGCGCAGGTGCGGACATGGTCGTCTCCCGGAGGTGGTGGGTCAGTCCCGCCGAACGCTAGGGAGCCGGGACACTGCCCGCCATGTGCCCCGCAACCCCAGTTGTGACACCAGGCATGTGGCCCGCAGCCATGAAGCGTCGACGGCCGTGGCGCCGCCCGATGCGGGTGAACGGGGGGCTGCCGGTGTAGCCCACCCCCATGCCCCTCGCCGCAGGTGTGTGCCCCCCGGCCGTGTGCCCGGCCACCACCACGGCCTACGGTCCCCGCCATGACGAACCCGACTCCGCTGTCCGGCCGCCGCGCACTCGTCACCGGTGGCGCCTCGGGGATCGGGCGGGCCTGCGCCGTCCGCCTCGCCGAGGCCGGCGCCGCCGTCGTCGTGCTCGACCGGGACGAGGCCGCCGCCCGGGCGGTGGCCTCGTCCGTCGGCGGCACCGCCGTCGCGGTCGACCTCACCGACCTCGACGCGATCGACGCCCTCGACCTGGACGTGGACGTGCTGGTCAACAACGCCGGGCTGCAGCACGTGGCACCCATCCACGAGTTCCCGGCGGACCGGTTCTCGCTCATCCTCCGGCTCATGCTCGAGGCGCCGTTCCGGCTGGTCCGCGGGGCGCTCCCGCACATGTACGGCCGCGGGTGGGGCCGCGTGGTCAACGTCAGCTCGATCCACGGGCTGCGCGCCTCGGCCTACAAGAGCGCCTACGTCACCGCCAAGCACGGCCTCGAGGGGCTGTCGAAGGTGATCGCACTGGAGGGCGCGCCGCACGGCGTGACCTCGAACTGCGTCAACCCCGCCTACGTCCGGACGCCGCTGGTCGAGGGGCAGATCGCCGACCAGGCCCGCGCGCACGGGCTCTCCGAGGACGAGGTGGTGGAGCAGGTCATGCTCGCCCCGGCCGCCGTCAAGCGGCTGATCGAGCCGGCGGAGGTGGCCGAGGCGGTCGCCTACCTCTGCTCCCCCGTGGCGGACTCGATCACCGGCAGCTCGCTGGTCATGGACGGTGGGTGGAGCGCCCACTGATGAACGCGCCCCTGGCCCCCGCCACCCCCCAGCTCGGCGGCGCGGCGGAGTACCTCACGCTGCTGCTGGAGGAGGCCGCGGCCATCGAGTTCGAGGGCCCGGCCGTGCGCGCGCGGGCGGCGGGCGCCGACGGGGCGGCGCTCGCCGAGCTGGAGCGGGCGAAGCTGCTGGCCCTCCAGGTGCGGGAGGCGTTCGCCGCCCGGCGCCGCCGGGAGTCCGAGCTGGCGGCGCTGTTCGACACGGCCGGGGACCTCGCCGCGCTGCGCAGCGTCGACGAGGTCCTGACCGCGATCGTCCGGCGGGCCCGGCAGCTGCTGGGCACCGACGTCTCGTACCTGACGCTCAACGACGACGCGCGCGGCGACACCTGCATGCGGGTGACCGACGGCTCGGTCTCGGCCCGGTTCCAGACGCTCCGGCTGCCGATGGGCGCCGGGCTCGGCGGGCTCGTGGCCCAGACCGCCGCCCCCTACGCGACGGCGAGCTACTTCACCGACCCGCGGTTCCAGCACACCGACGACATCAACGGCGGCGTCCGCGAGGAGGGGCTGGTCGCCATCCTCGGGGTGCCGCTGGTCCGGGGGTCCCGGGTGATCGGTGTGCTCTTCGCCGCCGACCGCAGCGAGCGGCTCTTCGAGCGCTCCGAGGTCTCGCTGCTCGGGTCGCTGGCGGCACACGCCGCGATCGCCCTCGACAACGCGCGGCTGCTGGAGGAGACCAGCGTCGCGCTGGAGGAGCTGTCGGCCGCGACGAGGGAGCTGCGCGCGTACACCGCGTCGGTCGAGCGGGCGGCCGGCGCGCACGACCGCTTCATCGACATCGTGCTGCGCGGAGGTGGCGTGGAGGACGTCGCCGCCGCGGTGACCGAGGCGCTGGGCGGCCGGATCACCACGCTCGACGAGGAGGGCCGCGTGCCGCCGTCCCCCGGGGGCGGTTCCGACGTCGACCTGCCCGCCGAGCCGGCACGCGCGCTCGCCCTGGCCCGGTCGACCGGCCGGACGGTGCGCGACCGGAGCTGGTGGACCGCGGCGGTGACCGTGGGCAACGACCTCCTCGGCGGGCTGGTGCTGCACCGGGACGACGAGCTGTCGGACTCCGACCAGCGGATCCTCGAGCGGGCCGCCCTGGTCACCGCCCTGCTGCTGCTGATCCGGCGCACCGCGAGCGAGGCCGAGGGCCGGGTCCGCGGCGAGCTGCTCGAGGAGCTGCTCGCGCCGTCGCTGCGCGACCCGGAGGGGCTGCGGGAGCGGGCCCGGCGACTGGGCGCCGACCTCGACCGGCCGCACGCGGTCGTCGTCGTCCTCGTGGACGAGCCGGCCCGGAGCCGGGCGCTGGCCGCCGCGACCCACCTCGCGGCCACGCGGGGCGGTCTGGCCGGGCTGCACGACGGCCGCATCGTGCTCTGCCTCCCCGACCAGGCACCCGGCGCCGCGGCGGCGCTGGTCCGCCGCGAGCTCTCCGGCGCCACCGGCCGGCCGGTGACCGCCGGCGGCGCGGGGCCGGCGGAGGGTCCGGGAGCGGTGGCCACCGTCCGCATCGAGGCCCAGCGCTGCGCCTCGACGCTCGTCGCCCTGGGCCGCGGCGGGCAGTCGGCGAGCGCGGAGGAGCTGGGCTTCGTCGGGCTGCTGGTCGGCGAGGGGCGGGACGTGCCCGCCTTCGTCGCGGCGACGCTCGGACCGGTCCTGGAGTACGACGCCCGGCGCGGCACCGACCTCACGGGCACGCTGCGCGCCTGGTTCGAGGCCGGGGGCTCGCCCGCGCGGGCGGCGGAGTCGCTGCAGGTGCACGTGAACACCGTGACCCAGCGGCTGGACCGGGTCGGCCGGCTGCTGGGCCGCGAGTGGTCCAGCCCGGACCGGGCGCTGGAGGTGCAGGTGGCCCTGCGGCTGCACCGGCTCGCCGGCGCCTGACCGGGGCGGTCAGCCGCCGACGAAGCCGGGCGGAACGCCGTCCGTCGTCAGGTGGCGCTGCCGACCGCACACCCGGCACACCTGGTGATCCGGGCCCTCGAACCGCTCGTCGACCGGGTGCCGGCGGACGTAGGCGTGGAGACCGAGCCGGCAGCGGAGGGGCTTGCTCGCCATGGCGCGATGCTCCGCGCGACCCGGCCGGACCGGCCAGGGACGAAGGACACCCGCCCGGGGCGGGGCCGCCTACGCTGGCCGGGTGCGTCGCGAGCCCGTCCGACTGGCCGCGGAGGTCTGGACGGCACGGTCGGCGGCGCACGCCGCGCGGGCCGACGCGCTGACCGCCGGGCACCGCGAACGGCGGGCCACCGGCCGGTCGCACCCGGTCGAGGACTTCCTCTACGAGTACTACTCGACCCGCCCCGCGGTGCTGCGGCGCTGGCACCCCGGCGCCGGGACCGCGCTGGCGCCGTCGGCCGCCGGCCCCGCCCCGCACGCCGGCCGCCGCTGGTACGCCACGGACGACGACGGGGCGGTCGTCCTCGACTCCGAGGCGTTCCTCGCCGACCGTGGCGACACCGTCCGCTTCGTGCGGGACCTGCTGGCCGCGACCGCCGGCCGGCCGGCCTTCCTCGGCTGCTTCGGCCTGCACGAGTGGGCGATGGTCTACCGGCAGGACGAGCACCGGCACCCGCTGCCGCTGCGGCTCGGCCAGGCCGGCACCGACGCGGTGGTCGAGGCGCACCCGATCCGGTGCAGCCACTTCGACGCCTTCCGCTTCTTCACCCCGGCCGCCGTGGGCCTCAACCGGCTGCGGCCCACCCGGGCCACCCAGCCCGACCTCGAACAGCCCGGCTGCCTGCACGCCACCATGGACCTCTACAAGTGGGCGACCAAGCTCGGCCCCGCCGTGCCCGGTGAGCTGCTGCTCGACTGCTTCGAGCTGGCCCGCGACGTCCGGGAGCTGGACATGCGCGCCTCGCCCTACGACCTGCGCGCGCACGGGCGGACGCCGGTGCGCATCGAGACGCCCGAGGGCCGGGCCGAGTACGCGGCTGCCCAGCGCGGGTTCACCGAGCGCGGCGCCGTGCTTCGAGCGACCCTGTCCGACTGGTGCGACCGGATCTTGGGGAGAGAGTCCTGTTCGTCGACATCGGGCACGTAGCGTCGAACGCACCGTGAACGGGGGCCATCTGTGGCGGAGATCGAGCTCGAGGTCGCAGACAGGAAGTTGCAGGGATACGCACGGAGACTGCCGATGGATGCTGTTGCCGAGCTGGTCTGGAACGGGCTCGACGCAGGCGCCAGTCGGGTCTCCGTAACGCTTGAGCGCTCGGCCTGGGGGCCCATCACGGCCATCACGGTCAACGACGACGGTCACGGGATGACTCCCGAAGACGCCGTTTCCTCGTTCCGTCAGTACGGTGACACATGGAAAGCGGACCGCAGGTACCGAACCGGAACCCGGCGCAGTCTCCATGGCCGAAAGGGCGAGGGCAGACTTTTCGCATTCACCCTGGGGAACAGTGCCACCTGGACCACGACTGCGGATACCCCAGCCGGCCGCCAGACGACTCGGATCGACGCGAACAGCAACCACCCTCGCCGGTGGCACATCGGCGATCCCGTCAGCACGGAAGACGCGCCTGGGACATCGGTCAAGATCATCGTCCCTCAGGGCAAGAACCTCAGGAGCCTCGAGCGCGATGATGCACATGAGGAGCTGCTCGCGCGCTTAGCGCCATACCTGCTGGCTTACCCTGGTATCACCGTCGAGTTCGACAACCACCCTCTCAACGCTGCTGCAGCGATAGCGCAGACGACAGATCTGCCCCTCCAACTGCCAGCGCGTTACGCGGATGACGATCCCCCGCCATTCGTCCGCTTCGTTGAGTGGGACAGCAAGCGGACGACCCAGCGCGGCATGTGGGCCTGCACGGTCGATGGCGTGGCCATTGCATCTCTCGAGCAGCATTACAGCTACAGCGATCCACTCATCCGCTTCACGCCTTATGTGCATACCGAACGCTTTCTCGAGGCAGAGGACCCGCACCTCATCCTCATGGCTTACGCAGACCTTCTGGCCGCAGCAGACGTTGCGGTCAAGCGACACCTGGCCCTGCGCCGTCGGGTGGTGGCAACGGAGGTCATCCGAGAACTCAAGGATCAAGACCTGTACCCGTACGACGAGCGAGACACCGATCCAACCCGCGTGCTGGAAAGACGGACCTTCGACCTGGTGGTGACCGTCGCAAGGGACGCGCTACCGAAGCAACTCACCCAGCGCGACCTGTCAGTTCGCCTGATCAAGACTGCACTCGAGAAGGACCCCACCGATCTCAGTCGCATCCTCGAGAGCGTCCTGCATCTTCCGGCGGGGGAGCGCCGCGCTCTGGCCAATCTCCTGGACCGCACAGACTTGTCCCACGTCATTCGAGCCGCGACAGTTGTCAGCGAGAGACTCGACTTCATCGCCTCACTCCGATCCATCTTCGCTGACGACGTGAGAAGATCAGCTCTTCGAGAGGTCGACCAACTCCATCCTGCCATTGCAGCGAACGTCTGGCTCTTCGGGGAGGAGTGGCCGATCACGGGCTCGGAAGTCGGCCTGACGTCCGTTCTGCGGCAACACCTCGACGAACTCGGGGATCAGGTGGAACTGGAGGACCAACTGGACGCCGTGATGAGAGATGACGGTCGATCAGGACGCGTCGACATCCTCTTGTTCCGCACGGGCGGCAGCGAACAGCGCACCGAACGGCTCATCGTCGAACTGAAGCGACCCACCGTTCGCATAGGGAAGCGAGAAGTCGACCAGATCAAGTCATACGCCCGCGCGATCGTGGACAACCCGCAGTATCGCGACGTCGACTGCAGATGGCAGTTCTACCTGGTCACCTACGACTACGACCGCAGGGCCATCGAACGGGACATCAGACAGCGTGACAAGCCTCCGGGACTCGCCGATGACCAGAACGAGTACCAGGTGTGGGTCAAGACGTGGGGAGAGTTGTTCGACGCGGCCGAACGAAAGCTCTTGTTCTTCAAGAAGCAATTGGCGATCGAGGCGGGCGACTCTGCTACGACGAACAAGATCGACACGACTCTGACCCAACTGATCAATCCGACTAGTCCTGGATCGGGCGGCTAACGGTGCGAGCTGGACGACGTGGCTGCGGGGAAGGAGCCCGCGGCTTGCCGGTTTCTCAGGTGGGAGAACCAACCGGCGGAGCGGCCGAAGTGCTTGATCCCTGAGCGCAGTGCCGCCCTCCGCGGCCGCCTGCTGGCCGTCACCTCGGCGTTGATCGCCGTCTCCCCGGCCCGCGCCGGGACGTCGGCGGCGAGTCGTACCGTCGGAGGGTGACCTCGATCCCCACCGACCACCTGCGCACCGACCGCTGGCTGCGGCTCGACGGCACCACCAACACCCGCGACCTCGGCGGGCTGCCGACCGTCGACGGCGGGACGACGCTGCCCGGCCGGATCCTGCGCAGCGACAACCTGCAGACGCTCAGCGAGGGCGACGTCCGCCGGTTGTCCGAGGAGGTGCGGCTGCGCGAGGTGATCGACCTGCGCACGACGGCCGAGGTGCTGCTCGAGGGCCGCGGCCCGCTGCGCGCGGTGACGGAGGTCACCCACCGGCACTTCAGCCTGCTCCCCGAGCGCGGCCACCACACCGACGTGTTCGCCGTCGAGGAGACCGACGTCCCGGAGCTCCCGGCCGACTGGGCCGAGTCCCTGCTGCCCCGGCAGGTGGCGGCGGACGACGAGGCCGAGCCGCCGGCCGTGCGCTCGTACCTCGGGTACCTCGCGCACCGGCCGGAGAACGTGCTCGGCGCGCTGCGCGCCCTGGCCGCCACCCCGGACGGCGCCTCCGTCGTGCACTGTGCGGCCGGCAAGGACCGCACCGGCGTGGTGGTGATGTTCGCCCTGGCGGTGGCCGGCGTACCGCACGAGGAGATCGTCGCCGACTACGCCCTGACCGCCACGGTCATCGACGCCCTGGTCGCCAAGCTCGCCGCCTCGCCTACCTACGCCGAGGACATGGAGCGGCGCGACGTCGCCGTCCACACCCCGCGCGCCGAGACGATGGACCGGCTGCTCGCGCTGCTCGACGAGCGGCACGGCGGTCCGGTCGGGTGGCTGACCGGGCACGGCTTCGGGCCCGGCGAGCAGGCCGCCCTGCGGGCCCGCCTGCGCAGCTGAGTCGCGGGGTCCTCAGCCCTCGGCGGGCTCGGGACCGTCGCGGCCGACGTGCTTGTGCCGGTACATCGCCGCGTCCGCGGCGCGCAGCAGGACGTCCGCCGTTCCCCACTCCCCGCTGTGCACGGCGACGCCGATGCTCGTGCCGACGGCGGCGTCGGTGCGGTCGAGCCGGAACGTCTCGTCGAAGCAGCCGAGCACCCGCGCGACCACCCGGTCGGCGTCCTCGGGCCGGCCGAGGCCGGGCAGGATGACGGCGAACTCGTCGCCGGACAGCCGGCCCACGGTGTCCCCCGGGCGGACGGCGGCGCGCAGCCGCGCGGCCACCTGGCGGAGCAGCTCGTCGCCGGCCGCGTGCCCGAGCGTGTCGTTGACCGCCTTGAACCGGTCGAGGTCGCAGAAGAGCACGGCCACGTGCTGGTCGGGTCGCGTCGTGGCCAGCGCCGTGCCGAGCCGGTCGAGGAAGAGGGCCCGGTTGGGCAGCCCGGTGAGCGCGTCGTGAGTGGCCTGGTGGCGGACGGTCTCCAGGAGGCGGGCCTTCTGCAGGGCCGTCGCCGCCTGGTCCCCGACACCACGCAGCCGCGCCAGCGCGTCGCCGTCCAGCCGAGGCGGGACGTGGCCGGGCGCCCAGCTCGCGGTCGCCACCCCGAGGAAGGTGCGGCCGGCCAGCAGCGGAACGGCCACCGCCCGGCCGACCTCCAGCCGGGTCAGCAGCTCGGCGAGGACGGGGCCGGCCGTCGCCGGGTTCAGGAAGAGGGGCTCGCGGTGGGTGAGCATGTCCACCAGCTCCGGGGTGTCCTCCGCCGACAGCGAGGTGGCCAGCAGCAGCTCGCGCTGGGCGCCGACGTGGCCGGCGGCGGCCGCGGTCACCAGGGAGCCGGCGGCCGGTTCCCACAGCATCATCGCGCCGTTGTCGCAGCCGACGATCCGTGGCAGCGCCTCGGCGACCACCCGGCAGACGGCGGCGGCGTCCTCGGTCTGGGCCAGCTCGTGGGCCACGGCGAGCAGCGCCCCGGCGCGGTGTGCCTCCTGCCGGGAGCTCTCCAGCGCGAAGAGCAGGTCGAGCGCGGCGGCCGCGTGGCCGGCATAGGCGGCGAGCATGCTCCGCTCGTGCCCGAGCGCGCCGTCGCCGGGGCGGTAGACCGCGGCCAGGCGGCCGTGCACACGGCGGGCCGAGGCCACGTCGACGGCGACCACGTTGGGACCGGGGTCCGCACCTGCCAGCAGGTCGGCCGCGAGCCCGTCGACCTCCGCGGAGGGCAGGCCGGCGCTGCGCACGAGGGCCGGTCCCCCGCCGGGGTCGGTGACGGCGAGGACGTGGCCGGGAGCCAGCACCGCCTCGGCCGCACGGGCCACGATGCGCTGTAGGGCCGAGTCGACGTCGTCGCTGCCGACGAGGTCGGCGGCGGCGGACTGGAGGATGCGCAGCTGGTCGCGCAGCGCGTCCAGCTCGGGGGCGACGGCGAGCCGGCCCCGGCGCAGCCGGCGACGGTGCTGCCAGCGCAGGTGGTAGAGGCAGGAAGGCTCGCCGTCGGACTGGCACGCGCTGTGCAGCAGCTCGGCCGGGGGCAGCCCGAAGACGGAGGGCACCATGCTGATCAGGCCCTGCGCGTAGGCGCAGTCGAGCCGTGAGTGCTCGTAGCCGGGGAGGAGGGTGAGCCGGACCGTCGCGTGGCCGGCCCCGGCCTCCAGGATCTCCATCGTCGACGTGGTGGAGAACTTCGCGACCGCCCGGGGCAGCTGCCGGTAGACCTGCCGCGGCGAGCCCATCGCGCGCACGAGCAGCACCACCGCGGGGTTCAGGCCGTGGCCGAGCGCCTCGCGCCCCACCCGGAACATCGTCTCCGGGTCGCCGAGCACCTCGGTCGCGGCGGCGAACAGCCGGATCCGGGTGTCGTAGCTGGTCCAGTACGACGGGCGGGCGAGATCCTCGGCGGTGTGCGGCACACCGGCGCGGCCGAGGACCGCCTCGACGGCGGCGTCCCCGCCCCTGGCACGGACGTACCCGAGCACCAGCGCGGTGGTCGCCCCGGAGGTCTCGCGGGGCTCCGCGGGCAGGTGTGCGCTCATCGCCTCCACCCCTTCTGCACCGGTGACCGCCGCGCGGACGGCGGATCCGCCCGGTTCCGATCTCACGGCGCCCATCGGCAGCCCGGGCCGGCGGATTGAGCCGTCCACCCCCAAGGGGGGACCGCAGGGCGGGACCGCCTCTTGCTCCCGGCACCGCCGAGGAGTACAACGTGTTCCATACCCCATGGGGGTATGGGACACGCAGGGAGGCACTCCGATGCAGACGACAGCACACCAGGAGCACGCCGGAGCGCCCGCGCCCGCCTCGTGGGCGATGGCCGCCGCGGCGACGCTGCACTGCCTCACCGGCTGCGCCATCGGCGAGGTGCTGGGCATGGTGATCGGGACGTCGCTGGGGCTGTCGGACGGCGCGACCGTCGCCCTGGCGGTGGCCCTGGCGTTCGTCTTCGGCTACGCGCTGACCATGCGAGGGGTGCTGCGGGCCGGACTGCCGTTCCGGCGGGCCGTGCGCATCGCCCTGGCGGCCGACACCCTGTCCATCGCGGTGATGGAGATCGTGGACAACGCCGTCATCCTCGCCGTCCCGGGCGCGATGGAGGCCGGCCTCACCAGCGCGCTGTTCTGGCTGACGCTGGCCGGGGCGCTGGCGGTGGCGTTCGTCGTCACGCTGCCGGTCAACCGCGTGATGATCAGCCGCGGGAGGGGGCACGCCGTCGTCCACGGACTGCACTGAGAAGCCCCCCCCCCCACCGCTCGCGTCGGGACCCTGCGGGGGGCCGGACGCAAGCGACCCCGGTCTCCGTCGGACGGAGGCCGGGGTCGCGCGGTGTCGTGGCGCTCAGCGGGCGAGGAAGCCGCTGCCGTTCGCCATGGTGAGCAGCTCGTCGCGCATGGCCGGGCTGCTGCTCCGCGCGAGGGCGCGGTCCAGCGCCCGCCGCGTCCGGGCCGCCTGCCGACGCTGCCGCCAGCTCGCCGTCACGCTGTTCATCTCCGCTGCCTTCTCTCTTCGGTTCGTGTCCCTACACCCTCTGCAATGCAGGTGAGAGCCAGAGTATTCCGAAGAAAGCCAGGAAACGAGCCCGCCACGGCGAGGGACCTTCACCCTGGAGGGTGAGATCCGCCTCATCCGCCGGCCAGCACCGCCCGCGCCGCGGCCCGAGCGGCCTGCGGGTCGTCGGTGGCCAGCGCCGCCTCCGCGGCCGCCTGGCAGTCGGCCAGGTCGACGCCGGCCAGCCGGGCACCCACGCCGGGGATCGACGACGCCGCGCAGGACAGCGAGGTGATGCCGAGGCCGACGAGGACGCAGGCGAGCAGGGGGTCGGCCGCCGCCTCGCCACAGACCCCGACCGGCCGGTCGGCGCGGGCGCCCGCCGCGGCGGTCAGCTGCACCAGGGCGAGCAGCGCCGGCTGCCACGGGTCGGTCAGGTCGGCGAGGTCGGCCGAGAGCCGGTCGGCGGCGAGGGCGTACTGCGACAGGTCGTTGGTGCCGATCGACAGGAAGTCGACGTGCCGGAACAGCCGGTCGGCCATCAGCGCGGCCGAGGGCACCTCGATCATGACGCCGGGGACCAGCCCGCGGTCGCGCACCTGCCGGGCGAAGTCCGCCGCCTCACCGACCGTCGCGACCATCGGGGCCATGACCCACGGCTGCGCGCCGGTCGACCGCGCGGCCTCGGCGATCGCGTCGAGCTGCCGCTCGAGCAGGCCGGGGTCACGACGGGCCACCCGCAGGCCGCGGACGCCGAGCGCGGGGTTCGCCTCGTCCGGCGGCGTGGCGAAGGCCAGCGGCTTGTCCGACCCCGCGTCCAGGGTGCGGACGACGACCCGCCGTCCCTCGAACGCGGTGAAGACGTCGGCGTAGCCGCGGGCCTGCTCGTCGACGGAGGGCTCCTCCGCACGGCCGAGGAAGGCGAGCTCGGTGCGCAGCAGGCCGACCCCCTCCGCGTGCGCCGCGGCGGCCGCCCGGGCCCCGGCGCCGTCCTGGACGTTGGCCAGCACCTTGACCGCCACGCCGTCGCGCGTGCGGCCCGGCCCCCGGTAGCCGGCCAGCGCCTCGGTGGCCAGCCGGGCGGCGGCGACGCGCGCCTGCGCCTCCTCGGGGTCGGGGTCGATGGTCACCGTGCCGCGGTCGCCGTCGAGCAGGACGGTCGCACCCGCGGGGACGTCCTCGAGGTCGGCGATCGCGACCACGCAGGGCAGGCCGAGCTGGCGGGCGATGATCGCGGTGTGGCTCGTCGTGCCACCGAGCCGGGTACCCAGCCCGATCACCCGCGCCGGGTCGAGACCGGCGGTGTCGGCCGGCGCGAGGTCGTCGGCGAGGAGCACCGACGGCACCTCGGGGCTGGGCACGCCGGGCTCGCCCTGCCCGGTGAGCTGGGCGACGATCCGGTCGCGGATGTCGCGCACGTCGGTGACCCGCTCGGCCATCAGCCCGCCGAGGCTGGTGAACAGCTCGACGAACTGCTGGGCGGCCTGCACGGTCGCCACCGCGGCCGGCGCTCCGGCGTCGATCCGCTGCTCGACGGCCGACAGCAGCCCCCGGTCCCGGGCCAGCCCGGCCGTGGTGCTCAGCACCTCGGCACTGACCCCGGTGGCGACCGAGGCCCGCTGGGCGAG
Source organism: Geodermatophilus sp. CPCC 205506 (assembly GCF_051383635.1). NCBI lineage: Bacteria > Bacillati > Actinomycetota > Actinomycetes > Geodermatophilales > Geodermatophilaceae > Geodermatophilus > Geodermatophilus sp. CPCC 205506. Next base: position 46,204 of record NZ_JALPKP010000039.1, read on the forward strand.
CCGGTCGGCGACCACGTCGGCGGCGGCGACGAAGCGCTCCCGCTCCCCCGCCCGCTCCTCCTCGGGGACGACCACACCCTCGTCGGCGGGCAGGCGCACCGCGCCCGAGGGGCGGATCACCGGGCCGAACGCGACGCCGGGCACGACGGGGGTGCCGGGCAGCACGACCGGGCCGGAGCCGACGGAGGGAGCCGTGGTGCCAGGAGCGGTGGACATGGGTACCTGCCTAGGGCCGAGGTGGTCAGGAGCGGACGGACACCGGCGTCCTCCGGTGACCACCGTCACCGAAAAGTGTTGACTTGTCAACGGATCACACGTAGAACAACAGCATCACAACTGCAAAGCCACACAAACGGGCATAGCTGAGGGGGTGGACGGTGTACGCAGAGGAACGCCAGCAGGCGATCGCCGGGCTGGTGGCTGATCGTGGCCGCGTCGCGGTGACCGCGCTGGCCGAGGAGTTCGGGGTGACCACGGAGACGGTGCGGCGCGACCTCGCCGTCCTGGAGCGGGCCGGCATGCTGCGCCGGGTGCACGGCGGCGCGGTGCCCGCGGGGGCGCTCACCTACGTGGAGACGGCCCTCAGCGAGCGGCACGGCACGCGCGGCGAGCAGAAGCGCAAGATCGCCGCGGCCGCCCTCGATCTTCTACCGGGCGCCGACGGCAGCCTGCTGCTCGACGGCGGCAGCTCCACCGCCGCCCTCGCCGAACTGCTGCCCGGCGACCGCCGGCTGTTCGTGGCCACCCACTCCGTGCCGCTGGCCGCCCGCCTGAGCACCATGCCCGGCGTCTCCCTGTACGTCGTCGGCGGCCGGGTCCGCGGCCTCACCCAGTGCGCGGTCGGCGAGCAGGCGATCTCCACCCTCGCCGACCTGCGGGTCGACGTCGCCTTCCTCGGGGCCAACGGCATCACGGCCGACCACGGCTTCAGCACGCCCGACGAGGCCGAGGCGTCGGTCAAGCGGGCCATGATCCGCGCCGGGCAGCGGGTGGTCGTCCTCGCCGACAGCAGCAAGCTCGGCCGCGAGCACCTGGTCCGGTTCGCCGCCCCTGCCGACGTCGACGTGCTGGTCACCGACGCCGACGTCGACCCGGCGCTCGTGGCCCGGCTCGAGGACGCCGGCGTCGAGGTCGTGGTCGCATGAGCGGCGGCCGGATCGTCACGCTGACCGCCAACCCGAGCCTGGACCGCACGCTGGCCCTCCCCGGCCGGCTCGAGCGCGGGAGCGTCGCCCGGCTCGCGCCGAGCTCCACCGAGCCGGGCGGCAAGGGGGTCAACGTCGCCCGGGCGGTGGCCGCGGCCGGCGGGGATGTCGTCACCGTGCTCCCCGCCGCGGACGACGACCCGATCGTCGCCGCGCTGCACCGGCTGGGCCTGCCGCTGGCCGCGGTGCCGGTGGAGGCCCCGGTGCGCACCAACTACACGCTGGCCGAGCCCGACGGCACGACCACCAAGCTCAACGAGCCCGGTGCGGCGCTGGACGACGCCACCCGGGCCCGGCTGACCGCGGTCCTCCACGAGCACGCCGCAAGCGCCCGGTGGGTGGTGCTGTCCGGGTCGCTGCCGCCGGGCACGCCGGTGGACTGGTACGCCGACCTGGTCCGCTCGCTGCGGGACACCGGCGCCAAGGTCGCCGTCGACACCTCCGAGGCGCCCCTGCTGGCCCTGCTGGCCGCCGGCCCGGACGCCGCGCCGGACCTGCTCAAGCCGAACTCCGAGGAGCTGGCCCAGCTGACCGGCGCCAGCGAGGCCGAGCTGACCGCAGACCGGGACGCCGCCCTGGCCGCCGTCGCCACACTGCACGAGCGCGGCGTCGGCGAGGTGCTGCTCACCCTCGGGGCGGACGGCGCGCTGCTGTCCTGCGCCGACGGCGTGTGGTCGGCCCTCCCCCCGCCGATCGCCGTCCGCAGCACGGTCGGCGCCGGCGACTGCAGCCTGGCCGGTCACCTGCTGGCCGACCTGGCCGGCGCCGAGGCGCCGGACCGGTTGCGCTCCGCCGTCGCCTACGGGGCGGCGAGCGCGTCCCTGCCCGGATCCGCCGTCCCGACGCCGGCCCAGGTCGACCGCACCGCCGTCGAGGTCACCGCCGTCTCGGGGCCCGTCCCCGCGGCAGCACCGAGCACCACCCCCGCACCGCCCCGCTCCGCCGTCCCGGCCGCCGGCCGCGACGTCCGCTGACGCCTCCGGAGAGGTCCCATCCATGCCCGCCTTGATCACCCCTGACCTGGTCGCGCTCGACGCCGACCTGGGTGCCGACAAGAGCACGGTCGTGCGCCGGCTGGCCGCGCTCGTCGCCGGCGACGGACGCGCGACCAGCGCCGACGGCCTGGCCGACGACGCGCTGGCCCGCGAGGCCCAGGCGGCCACCGGCCTGCCCGGCGGCATCGCCATCCCGCACTGCCGATCGGAGTCGGTGACCGAGGCGTCGCTGGCCTTCGCCCGGCTCTCGCCCAAGGTCGACTTCGGTGCCCCCGACGGCCCGGCCGACCTGGTCTTCCTCATCGCCGCACCGGCCCACGGCGACGCCGACCACCTGACCCTGCTCACGGCGCTGGCCCGGGCGCTGGTGCGGCCGGAGTTCGTCGCCTCGCTCCGGGCCGCCGGCTCCGACGCCGAGGTGGTCGCCCTGGTGCAGGAGGTCGTGGCCCCGGAGCCCGCGGCCGCGCCCGTGGGGTCCCCCGCCGGTGCGCCCGCGCCCACCCCGGCGCCCGCGGCCCAGCCGCAGGCCGCCGGCCGGCGCAGCCTGGTCGTCGTCAGCGCCTGCCCGACCGGCATCGCGCACACCTACATGGCCGCCGACAAGCTCACCGCCGCGGCGCAGGCCGCCGGGATCGACCTGCACGTGGAGACGCAGGGGTCCTCCGGCTCCACCCCGCTCGCCCCGGAGGTCATCCGGAACGCCGACGCGGTCATCTTCGCCGTCGACGTGGGCGTCAAGGACCGCGACCGGTTCGCGGGCAAGCCGCTCGTCCAGTCGGGCACCAAGCGGGCGATCAACGAGCCGGACGTCATGATCCGCGAGGCGCTCGCCGCCGCGGACGACCCGAACGCCCGCCGGGTGCCCGGTGACGGCGCCGCGGGAGAGGCGGCCGCCGCGTCGTCCGCGGGCGGCCCCAGCACCGGGGCGGAGATCCGCCGCTGGCTGCTGACCGGCGTCAGCTACATGATCCCGTTCGTGGCGGCCGGCGGCCTGCTCATCGCCCTGGGCTTCCTGTTCGGCGGCTACCAGATCGTCACCCCGAACCCCGACGTCGAGGGCCAGAGCTACGCCCTCAGCTGGCTGCAGAACAACTCGTTCCTCAACCTGCCCAGCGCCCCCGGCGTCGAGGGCCTCAACGACGGCTTCTGGGGCTACCTCGGCGCGATCTGCACCGTCCTCGGCCAGGCCGCGTTCGGCTTCCTGGTCCCGGCGCTGGCCGGCTACATCGCCTACGCGATCGCCGACCGCCCCGGCATCGTCCCCGGCTTCGTCATCGGCGCGGTCTCCGTCACCCTGGACGCCGGCTTCCTCGGTGGTCTGGTGGGCGGCATCATCGCCGGGTTCGCCGCGCTCTGGATCGGCCGCTGGAAGCTGCCCGCCGGGGTCCGCGGCCTGCAGCCGGTCGTGATCATCCCGCTGCTCGCCACGCTGATCTCCAGCGGCATCATGGCCGTCTTCCTCGCCCGCCCGCTGGCCGCCGCCGTCGAGGGACTGGGCAACTGGCTCAACGGCCTCAGCGGGAGCTCCGCCATCCTGCTGGGCATCATCCTCGGCCTGATGATGTGCTTCGACCTGGGCGGCCCGGTCAACAAGGCGGCCTACCTGTTCGCCACCGCGGGCCTGGCCTCGCAGACCAGCGGCTCGCTGATCATCATGGCCACGGTCATGGCCGCGGGCATGGTCCCGCCGCTGGCGATGGCGCTGAGCACGGCGATCCGCCCGAAGCTGTACACCCCCGCCGAGCGCGACCAGGGCAAGGCCGCCTGGCTGCTGGGCCTGTCCTTCATCTCCGAGGGTGCCATCCCGTTCGCCGCGGCCGACCCGCTGCGGGTCATCCCGTCGATGATGCTGGGCGGCGCCACCACCGGCGCCATCGTGGCGGCCAGCGGCGTCGAACTGCGAGCTCCCCACGGCGGCATCTTCGTGTTCTTCGCGATGAGCAACGTGCTGGTGTTCGTGGTCGCCCTCGTCGTGGGGACGATCGTCGGCGCCCTCGCGGTGACGATCGCCAAGAGCATCGGCCGCCGCAAGACCGAGGAGGTCCCCGAGGACGCCGTCGACCTGCAGCACGCCCACGTCCCCGCGCACACCCCGCCGGTTCGCGCCTGACCTGGCGGGCTACAGACCCACCACCGTCCCCGGAGCGAGGAGAAACTCCATGCCCAGTCAAGTCGTCACCGTCGGGTCGCGCGTCGGGCTGCACGCCCGCCCGGCCGCGCTCATCGCCGAGGCCGTCGGCAAGGCCGGGGTGCCGGTCACCCTGGCCACCGCCGGCGGCGCCCCGGTGGACGCCGGCTCGCCCCTGATGATCATGACTCTCGGCGCCAAGAAGGGCATGGAGGTCGTCGTCACCAGCGACGACCCGGCCGTGCTCGAGCAGATCGCCGGCCTCGTCGAGCAGGACCTCGACGCCGAGTAGCCGGCCACCGGACGACGGCGCCCGTTCCCTGCAGAAGGGAGCGGGCGCCGTCTTCGTGTCCGGCCTCGCCGCCCGGTCCGCCGTCGACCGGCGGGCGGGCAGGGGCGTGCTCCTACGGCTGGTCGGGGCGGGACACCTCGCCGCGCCAGGCACCGGTCTCGGTGCCGCGGCTCTCGATGAACTCCTTGAACCGCTTGGCGTCGGCCTTGACCTGCCGGTCGTCGAAGCCGAGGGCCGCGCCGGCCTTCTCCACGAGCCCCTCGGGCTCCCAGTCGATCTGGATCATCACGCGGGTCTTCGCGTCGTCGAGCCGGTGGAAGGTCACCACGCCGGCGTGCTTGGCCTCGCCGCTGGTGCTGGTCCAGGCCACCCGCTCCTCGGGGCGCTGCTCGGTGATCTCGGCGTCGAACTCCCGCTTCACGCCGTCGATGCTGGTGACCCAGTGGGTGTGCGTGGCGTCGAGCTGGGTGATCCGCTCGACCCCGCCCATGAACTGCGGGAAGGTCTCGAACTGCGTCCACTGGTCGTAGGCGACCCGGATCGGGACATCGACGTCGATGGCTTCCTGCACGCTGGCCACGGGTTCTCCTCTGTCTCGGGGACTCGGTCGTGCACCACCTACCCACGCCGTCCGGCCCGGACACGTCGCGGAGGAGCCGCCGCGAGTCCGGACGTCAGCGCAGGGCGGCCGCCACGCTCCCCCGCACCGGCCGGCCCTCGGACAGCAGCAGCATCTGGGTGAGGTGGTAGGCGTCGGGCTGGCCGTCCCAGGTCCCCGACGTCACCTCCCCGGTCGGCGCCAGCTCGTGGTGCCAGCTGCCGGTGACCGGATCGGCGAACCGCTCCTCCCCGTGCTCCCGCCACCGCCGGGCGAGGTCCCGGTACCGCTCCTCGCCGGTGACCTCGGCGAGCACCGCGGCCGCGGCGATCGCCTCGCACAGCACCCAGTGCATGCGGGCGCCGACGACAACGCGGTCGTCCCAGTCGAGGGTGTACGGGAAACCGTCGTGCCCGTCGGCGGCCCAGCCCCGCTCGGCGGCGGCGTCGAACAGCCCGACGGCGTCCTCCAGCAGCCACGGCGGGGGCTCGGAGGTCACCGCCCGCACGTGCAGGGCGAGCCGGGACCACTCGAACTGGTGCCCGATCGTCACGCCGAACGGCCGGAACTTGTGCGCGGGGTCGTCGCGGTTGTACTCGGGCAGCGGCGTCCACCCGGGGGTGAAGTGCTCGGGCAGCCGCCAGTCGCGATCCCGCGCCCAGCCGTGCAGCACCCGCTCGGTGGTGCGCAGCGCCTGGGCGCGCAGCTGCGCGGCCAGCGGGTCCTCGCCGAGCGCGTCGGCGGCGGCCAGCGAGGCCTCGACTCCGTGCATGTTCGCGTTGACGCCCCGGTACTCCGACAGCTCGGTCCAGCCGGCGTCCCACTCCTCGACCGCCAGCCCGGGTGCGTCGTCCCAGAACCGGGTCTGCCAGACGTCGAGGGCCTCGTCGAGCAGCGCCCGGCCGCCCGGGTCGCCGACCGCGGTGGCCGTGGCCCCCGCGAGGACGACGAAGGCGTGCACGTACGCGGACTTCGTGTCGTCCTCGGCCGTGGCCCGCCAGCCGCCGTGCTCGCGGTCGCGCAGGGGCCCGTCGGTCAGCGCCTCGACGCCGTGACGGACCAGTTCGCCCGCCCCGGGCCGGCCCAGCAGGTGGGCCAGCCCGAAGACGTGCGTCTTGCGCGCGGTGATGAAGGTCATCAGCGGACGGTCGGCGAACACCTGCCCGTCGGCGCCGAGGAAGCCGAACCCGCCGGGCACCGCGGAGCGCTCGGCGAAGTCGAGCAGCCGCTGCAGATCGGTCATGCGCTCAGAAGGCCAGCGCGGTGCCGGGGTCGGACAGCAGCGCGCCGACGTCGGCCAGGAACCGGCTGCCCAGCTCCCCGTCGATGATCCGGTGGTCGAACGACAGCGCCAGCTGCGTCACCTGCCGCGGCTTCACCTTGCCCTTGTGCACCCACGGCATCTCGCGGACGGCACCGAAGGCCAGAATCGCCGACTCGCCGGGGTTGAGGATCGGGGTCCCGGTGTCGACGCCGAACACCCCGACGTTGGTGATCGTGATCGTGCCGCCGGTCATGTCCACCGGGGCCGTCCGCCCTGCCCGCGCCGTCTCGGTCAGCTCGGCCAGGGCCGCGGCCAGCTCGGTCAGCGTCAGCCGGCCGGCGTCCTTGACGTTGGGCACGATCAGGCCGCGCGGGGTGGCGGCGGCGATGCCCAGGTTCACCTGCCCGTGGACGACGATCTCCTGCGCGGCCTCGTCCCAGGAGCTGTTCACCATCGGGTGCCGGCCGACGGCGAGCAGCAGCGCCTTGGCCACGAACAGCAGCGGGCTGACCTTGAGACCGGCGAACTCCGGCCGGGCGGCCAGCCGCTCACGCAGCTTCGTCATCCGGCTGACGTCGACGGTCAGGAACTCGGTGACGTGCGGCGCGGTGAACGCGCTGGCCACCATCGCCGCCGCGGTGTGCTTGCGGACCCCCTTGATCGGGATCCGCTGCTCCCCGTGCGGACTCTCGGCGCCGGAGGTCCGGTGGAGGACCGTCGCGGGCGCCGCGGCCGGAGCCGCCCCGCCGGCCGCCGCCTCGACGTCGGCGCGGGTGATGACCCCGCCCGCGCCGCTGCCGGTCAGCGTGGTCAGGTCGACGCCGAGGTCCCTGGCCAGCTTGCGCACCGGCGGCTTGGCCAGCGGCCGCGCCCGCCCCCGCCCGGGCTGGGCGACCAGCGCGGTCGCCGCCTCCTCGACCGCGGCGTGCGCCTCGGCGGCCCGGCCGACCTCCAGCCCGCCGTGCCGCACCGGCTTGGTGCGGGCGTCGGGCGCGGTGGTGAGCAGCGGGGTGCCGTGCGCGTCGTCGGTGGACCCGGCCAGCGGCGCCGGGCCGGCGGGCGAGTGCACGGCGCGGCGCGGGCGTCGGCGGGCCTCGGTCGTGCGCGGGCCGTAGCCGACCAGCACCGCCGTCCGGCCACCGGGCGCGGCGCCCCCGATCAGGCCGGCGGCGGGCTCGGCGGCGGCGTCCCCCGCCGGGGCCGGGGTGGGCGCGCTCGGCGCCTCGCCACCGATGTCGATCGTGATGATCGGCGTCCCGACGTCGACCGTCTCGCCGGCCTCGTGCAGCAGCGCGGTGACCGTGCCCGCCCACGGCGAGGGCAGCTCGACGGCGGCCTTGGCCGTCTCCACCTCGCACAGCGGCTGGTTGATCGTGACCGTGTCGCCGACGGCGACCAGCCAGTGCAGGATCTCGCCCTCGGTCAGCCCCTCGCCGACGTCGGGCAGCTTGAACTGCCGGAGCTCCCCCATCCTCAGAACCCCATCGCGCGGTCGACGGTGTCGAGCACGCGGTCGAGGTCGGGGAGGTACTCCTCCTCCAGCTTCGACGGCGGGTACGGGGTGTCGTAGCCGCCCACGCGCAGCACCGGCGCCTCCAGCGAGTGGAAGCAGGTCTCGGTGACCCGAGCGGCGATCTCGGCGCCGAGCCCGAGGGTCAGCGGCGCCTCGTGCACGACGACGCAGCGGCCGGTGCGCCGGACGGAGTCGTAGACCGGGTCCAGGTCGAGCGGGGAGAGCGTGCGCAGGTCGACGACCTCGAGCGAGCGCCCCTCCTCGGCGGCCGCCTCCGCCGCCTGCAGCGCGGTCTTCACCATCGGACCGTAGGCGAGCACGGTCACGTCGTCGCCGCCGCGGACCACCCGGGAGGAGAACAGCGGCGCGGGCGTGCCGTCGGTGTCGACCTCGGCCTTCTCCCAGTAGCGGCGCTTCGGCTCGAGGAAGACGACCGGGTCGGGGTGGGCGATCGCCTGCTGGATCCCCCAGTAGGCGTCGACCGGGTTGCTCACCGCCACGACCTTGAGGCCGGGGGTGTGCGCGAAGTACGCCTCGGGGCTCTCGCTGTGGTGCTCGACCGCACCGATGCCGCCACCGAAGGGGATGCGGATGACGATCGGCATCGCCAGCTTCCCGCGCGAGCGGGCATGGATCTTGGCCACCTGGGTGACGATCTGGTTGTAGGCAGGGAAGACGAACCCGTCGAACTGGATCTCGCAGACCGGCCGGTAGCCGCGCATGGCCAGGCCGACGGCGGTGCCGAGGATGCCGGCCTCGGCCAGCGGGGTGTCGACGACGCGGTCCTCGCCGAAGTCCTTCTGCAGGCCGTCGGTGATCCGGAAGACACCGCCGAGCCGGCCGATGTCCTCGCCCATGAGCACGACCTTCGCGTCGTCCTCCATGGCCCGGCGCAATCCGAGGTTGAGCGCCTTGCCGATCGTGAGGACCTGGCTCATCGCTCCTCCCCTCCCTCGAAGCTCGCCTGGTAGGCCTCGAACTCCGCCTGCTGGGCGGCGAGGTGCGGGGTCTGCTCGGCGTACACCCGGTCGAAGATCGCCGTCCCCGGCGGGTCGGGCATCTCGACGGTGCCGGTGCGGATCCGGTGGGCCAGCTCGTCGGCCTCGGCCTCGACCGCGTCGAAGAAGTCGTGGTCGACGGCGCCGGAGCGCGACAGGTGCGCCTTGAGCCGGGCGATCGGATCGCGCAGCTTCCACTCCTCCAGCTCGCTGGCCAGCCGGTAGCGGGTGGGGTCGTCGGAGGTGGTGTGCGCGCCCATCCGGTAGGTGAACGCCTCGATGAACGTCGGCCCCTGGCCGTCGCGGGCGGCGGCCAGCGCCGCGCGGGTGACCGCCAGGACGGCGAGGACGTCGTTGCCGTCGACCCGGACGCCGGGGAAGCCGAACCCGGCGGCGCGCTGGTAGAGCGGCACCCGGGACTGTCGCTCGAGCGGGACGCTGATCGCGTACTGGTTGTTCTGGCAGAAGAAGACGACGGGCGCGGAGAAGCTCGCCGCCCAGATCATGGCCTCGTTGACCTCACCCTGGCTGGTCGCGCCGTCGCCGAGGAAGGCCAGCGCGGCGGTCTCGGCGCCGTCGCGCTGCAGGCCCATCGCGTACCCGGTGGCGTGCAGGCACTGCGCGCCGATGACGACGGTGTACAGGTTGAAGCCGGTGGCGACCGGGTCCCAGCCGCCGTTGTCGACGCCGCGGAACAGGCTGATCACGTGCAGCGGGTCGACGCCGCGGGTCCAGGCGACGCCGTGCTCCCGGTAGGTGGGGAACGCCGTGTCGTCGGGCTGCATCGCCCGGCCGGCGCCGATCTGGGCGGCCTCCTGCCCGAGCAGCGACGCCCAGATGCCCAGCTCGCCCTGGCGCTGCAGGGCCGTGGCCTCGACGTCCCACCGGCGCACGAGCACCAGGTCGCGGTACAGGCCGCGCAGCTCGTCGGGTCCGATGTCGAGGGAGTACTCCGGGTGCTCGACCCGCTCGCCTTCCGGCGTCAGGAGCTGGACGAGGTCGGGTTGCTGCGGCAGGTGGGGCGCTCCGGCACCGGGTACCGGATCGACCACCTCGGTGGTCACGCTCGACACGGACACACGTCTCTCCTCGCCGTCGGCCGCTGCCCGGGGTCGCCGGAACGGGCGGTACTGGACGTCTCGTGGCACCGGGGTGTGGCGCCACTCACACATCGTGGCACGACTCCCGTCCCCGCGAGAAGATCACCGCTCCTGCGGCATGCGCAAGAGGGATCCCGTCGAGTGCGCAGATTGCTCGGTACTAGGACGTCCTCACATGTCAGACTGAGCACCGTGCCGGCCGTAGACGCCACCGACGCCCGCCTGCTGCAGGCCCTGTCCGAGGACCCGCGCGCGACCGTGATGGCGCTGTCGCAGCGACTCGGGTTGGCGCGCAACACCGTGCAGGCGCGGCTGACCCGGTTGGAGAGCAGCGGCGCGCTCGCCCCGTACGAGGCGCGGGTCCACCCGGAGGCCCTCGGCTACCGCCTCGGCGCCTACGTGACGGTGCAGGTGGTGCAGCGCAGCCTGGCCGACGTCGGCGACGCGCTCGCCCACATCCCGGAGGTGCTCGAGGTGACGGCGCTCTCCGGCGTCGCCGACCTGCTGGTGCGGGTGGTGGCCACCGACGCCGACGACCTGTGGCGGATCACCGAGCGGGTGCTGGCCATCCCCGGCGTGCAGCGCACGGACACCGCCCTGGCGCTGCGCCGGCTGGTCGACCACCGGATGGGCCCGCTGCTGGAACGCGCCGCCGGGACCGAGTGATCGGTGCTGTCAACCCGTCCGCGCGATCTGTGGACAGGGTCCTGACCTGTGGATTCGCTCCGCCGGCTCGTGCGTGCCGCGGTAGACTTCGAACACCTGATCGAAGCGTGCTGGGAGGTGGTCGTGGACGAGCTGACGGTCGCACTGGACGGGCTGGCCGGCACGGACCTGTCACCGTTGTTCGGTCCGGCGCTGCTGG